>JAGGNB010000024.1 GCA_017886375.1 Octadecabacter sp. | reverse complement strand
GCAGCGAGGTGAGTTTTTCAACATTATGGGCGGAGAGCAGACATTCGCTGCACTTTGCATAGTGGTCTGCTGTGCGGGACAAATCCGACGTTCGCCACGGCTTTGAACCCGTTGAGATTCTAGGGCTAGATCGCCGAAATGGTGCAGGGATCGTGGCCCATTTCATACCGACTCGAGGCACTTACGGCTTGGGAACACGCCAAGGTCTCAGTCGTCACAGCGTGAGTAACGGCCACAAAACCTGTCCAGTTGAAGAGACCCTCCCCGCATTCATCTCCCAAATTGACACTAAGGTGGACGGTGCGGCTGAGCCTCGGTATGGGGGAAGTGAGTGAGCGAGGGAAATAACAATATGAAACGCGTCGCACTCGCGCCCGCAGCGGCCACCACGGCCAGTATCTTCTTTGGTGCTTCCGTCGTCGCGACGAAATACGTGATAGATCAGACCACACCAGTACAGTTGGCTTTCCTGCGTTACCTGATTGGGTCACTCTGCTTGACCCCATTCCTGATCTGGCCAGCGCGTGTCAATATTCCATGGCGTGACGCGCTGCCTATCATGGGTCTCGGCATTGTGTTCTTCGGCATATTCCCTTGGACATTCAGCGCGGCACTACAGCATATTCCGGCCTCCCGCGGCGCGGTAGTGCTGGCGACAATGCCACTTCTCACTTTAGGCATTGCCAGCGCAGTTGGTTATGAACAGATCACCCGCACACTCCTTTTTGGCGTAGCCCTGACACTCTTAGGTGTCGCTATAGCGCTTGGCGCCAGCGCTCAAACCGGCTTGCCCACAAGCTGGTTGGGATACTTTCTGATGTTTCTGACCGCCCTGTGTGGCGCGATATTTTCCGTTTTCTCCAAACCTTACCTCAAGCGTCATCCCGCACTTCATGTGACCGCTTTATCAATTCTCGCGGGAACACTGTTTCTGGCACCAGCGGCGATCTGGCAGATCTCTGGCACAGGGCTGCCGGAAATCAACGAATCCGGATGGATGGCCGTCGTTTTCATCGGGACAATTGGCGGTGGTCTAGGTTTCTACTTGTGGATTTGGGCACTGGAACGGTCGTCACCGACAAAAGTTGCCGTCTTTGTGACCCTCAATCCCCTTGCGGCAACGGCGCTTGCGGCGCTTTTGCTCTCAGAGACGATAACAGTCAGTTTCACCATCGGACTGTCCTGCGTCTTGTTGGGCATCATACTGGCGAACCGACGCAAACCCGTTCTAACAACTCACTCCCCCTCTAACGACATGGAGAATGTATCGTGAAAGTTCTCGGCTCAACCTATCTACCCATTATGCAAAGGCTCGCGGAAAAGACTTCTGAGACGGCAGAACTGCGCGCCTTCGATGAAACGGTTCCGTTCGCCGACCAGCTTGGCGACATCGATGTCTTGATGCTCGGCCACCAGAAAGTCACCGCCGCCGATCTAGATCGCGCGCCGCGGTTGCGGCTCATCCATCAGCACGGGCGCGGCACTGACAGTCTCGATCTTGGAGCTGCGACCGAACGGGGCATCGTTGTTGCGAACGTGCCAGGCGGAAACAGCGTAGCTGTTGCCGAGCACTGCCTTGCTTTGATGTTATTTCAGGCGAAACAGTTGGGTTTCACAGGGGCATTCATTGAGCGGCGCATCGTAGGCGCACCATCTGGGCTTGAGATCAAGGGCAAGTCTCTTCTGATTGTCGGATTAGGGGCCGCTGGCAGCGAACTCGCACGGATGGCTCGGGCCTTGGGAATGCGGGTGCTGGCAACTAAGCGGCGACCAGATCCAGCGCAAGCCGTCGACGTCGACGTCCTTCGGGGCTCTGGAGAATTACATAGCCTCCTGCCAGAGGCGGATTTCGTCGTCGTTCTCGCCGCCCTGACGAATGAAACGCGCGGCCTAATCGGGGCCCAAGAATTGAACCTGATGAAGCCGACAGCGTTCTTGGTCAATGCAGGTCGAGGCGCCCTAGTCGACTACGATGCGCTTCGCGAGGCACTCGAAATGGAGCGCATCGCGGGTGCGGCCTTCGATACATTCTGGGCCGAGCCAGCTGACCCGAAAGATCCAATTCTGGGCATGTCAGGGTTCTTGCTAACACCGCACGTGGCCGGTTTCAGCGACGTAGCAATCGAACATGTCACCAGCATTATTGCTCAAAATATCTGCAGCCTCGCCACGAATGGCCCAATTCTCAATGTTGTTAATGAGGGGACCTGATGCGTTCGCACTGGGTTTCCAACGACGTCAAATACTGCCCGGTTTTGCCGTCGCGCCGCGTGCCACGTTCGCTAAACGGCGTCAGTACTTCAAATACGTCATCATTGACTACCAAGGACTCATAGCCGCCATCCGCTGTGCGTTGCCCCAAGGTCCGATTAGGGCCGATAGTGACAGACTGGATTTTCTGCTCATGCGAAATGCTGCGGAACGGCATTTGATAGAGCGGGCTCAAAACGGCCCTTCGCTGTGACGTACGCCAACCCCGCATCCCCATAGCGCATGTGGTGCGGCTCGGTTAAGTTTAGAAATCGATTATTTTGCGCACATTCCGTCGTACAACGCCTTAGGCAGGCATGGCCTTTTCTCTTTATATTATTTTTCCTTGTTGTTAGATGCGCTTATGAATTTTTTTATGAAAGCGCCATAAGATGAGTGATGCAAAAACTCCGAAAAAAGTTGAACCTGTATCAAAAACGAATGAGACGACCAAGACTGAGGTTCCCAAGACCGAAACTCCGAAGACTGAAGCTAAATCAGTAGATAATTCGGCATCCAAATCAGTTTCGGCCGCTCAATCATCGACCAGTCATTTTTCAAGTGTTTCAACCCCACAATACCGCTCAGGGTGGAATACAGTATTTGGTGATAGAAACGATATTAAGAAGATAGCCCCCGCTGAGGTTAGCAAGAACGATTTCCCAAAAAAGATAAATATCCTAGACTACGATATAGATTTGACCTTGAGAGATGCGCTTGATGCGGCGTTTAATGATGTGGCCCAAAAGCGTGGAATTAACTTGAAAGATGCAGATGAATTTGTGCGGTTTGAGTATAATTTGAGTTGTGAGATCAAAAGAAATTAGTACAATTTTACGCCTGAATTTCACTGTAACCGCTCCATTGCTACGGCCTGTCTGAGCTTGGCCTAATGGTGGGCCACATGCCTTGCTGCAAAGCAATGGTCGAGAAGCATGCGCCATCCCCTTGTGGAACGACGAGGGCAGCGTTGAGCCATCTACCGACCTTAGCGCCTATATAGGCGCAGTCTGTGAGTTCGCCCCTCACAGATTTTGCAGTTGCAGCGAATGGCCGCTCTGACGGACCGTACCGCAGCAATCCAGATCATTGGTTAATGACTGCTTTGGGCCGTGAACAGACTTATCAGAAAGCCGCCAACAAACCTCAAGATTGCCATGTGGTTCACATATTCTTGTGCGAAACGAAATCGTCCGTGAATGGACAATTTCAGCATCGTTGGCCCGCCGGTTGTACCGATCGGCGGGTCTATTACTAGCTGCTGACAAAGACCCAATATCAATTCTTCAGCCGATGACACTAATGGCTGCCTTGACGGGCCGCGCCGTGGCATCGCTATGTCTGACGAAGGCCCGCCATGGGCCAGTACTGTCGCTCGACACAAGGGGCGGAAACCGGACCTTCGCTGCGCTTTGCTTAGAGGTCCGCTGTGCCGGACAAAGCGCCAATTCGCCGCTACTTGCACCAAGGACTGCCATAGAAACAAAAAGACGCTGACTTGATCAATCTGCTGAAGCAATAGAGTGCCAATATTGTTTCCGTTATCGCACCAATCATGCCAGTTTATCATCATTGGTTAGCATTATTGAGGCAATCAAGAAATACACAATTTAGCGCTACCAACACTAGATGATTTGCGATGGATCAAGGATTATTGCTTCCCGCTTTCCGGGGCCAAAAGAGTGAGTTTGAATATGCGAAAATTTTTGATGACAATTGGCTTGACGATGGCCTTGGGAGCTCCGGCTGGTGCGGCAACGATCGTTGCATATGACACCGTGAACACGGCGGGCTCGGTCGCAGGCACCACAACTGCCGCTGGCGTTTCGGCTCTTGATCTGAGCCGTGGGTTTGGCCTTGTCTACAATGTGGCCGGCGGTGACTATAACTCCCGCGAATGGACACAGGGCGGCGATGAAGCCACTGCAATTGCCAACGGCGACTATCTAGAGTGGGGGTTTTCCTCCACCTTGGCCTATGACCTTACAGGGCTGGACATCTACTACGACCGCTCTGGCACTGGGGCGATGTCGATTTCCATCTTGGCCTCGATCAATGGTGGTGTGTTTAACACGATCTTTACGGACAGCAGCATTTCGACCGGCGGGGAAGCCAATTCTTTAGGGCTGATGGCCAAGGACGTGACAAATGCCGTGTTTCGGTTAGCTGGCTGGGGATCAACAAACCCGCTTGGTACCTTTGACATCGAGACAGGCGAAGTCGGAGCTGGAAATGCTTTTGGACTGGTGATTACTGGCGACGCGTCCGTTCCAGTTGTACCACTTCCCGCAGGTCTGCCTTTGCTGGTGAGCGCGTTGGGGCTGTTGGGGTTGATCCGCCGCAAAAGCTAGGCCCGAAACGCATAAACACATTATGAGGAGGGTCGAGCCGTCGCTCGGCCCTTTTTCATTCTTGGCCACCAAATCTCATTTCCAACCAACTCTAAGTTGCTTAGGACATTCTTTCGATTGACGAGCAGAGGTGCGTGCCACTTCTAGTCCAGAAACCCAAGGAGAACTGTATGAGTCCCTTTGCCGCTAAACGGTCATTCGCTGCCCCGCAGTAGCTTTACACTTTGGGCTCTGAGCCGCCATGCGGTGCCGCAGCAATTGGTGATGGTCTGACATTCTGAGACCTGCCGTTGGCCATAACTGCCGTGCCAGCTGCCAAGTTGTTCAAAATCTTGGCAGATACGTGAGCAAAGCCAGGATCGTGCGCCATTCCTTTTCGGAGAGGGGTCGTTCCAAATTTTTCGTCGAGCGCTCACTCAGAGCCCTCTTTGACCGATGCTGCGGAACGCATGAACGTCGGCTTTTACCAGTTGTAAATTTGAAGAATCGCCCCATTCCGTCTCGAAACATCAAGAATCCGGGCGCAAAATTAATGCTGGCTAAGAAACAATCCCGACCAACCCCTCTGATTAGATCGAAAGCAGGACACTTACCTGTCACCAAGCCCGTAGGCTAAGTCCGTCTGGGGAAAGGGGAAGCATGTCTTTCAACCGATTTGTGCAACAAAGCCGAGGGGATGCACGAAACGGGGGGCCATCAGCCGCTCAGACGGGCACTTTCGGGGTCGTCGGATTGTTCTGAAGGGACCAGTGCGCGAACCAGTTTGCGCATGTCCAGCACGCCAACCGGCGTGCCGTTCTTCATCACCCGATAGCACAGGGCGGTGTCGCCTTCGGAGCGTGCAATCACCGATTCCAGCGTGTCGTTATGATCGATCTCGCCCGCCTGTTCGCCCGATGCGTTTGGTGTCTCTACCATGACGGAACGGACCCGCAGCACACGTGCGCGGTTGATATCGCTTACGAAATCTTCGATGTAGGGGTCCGCTGGATTGAGCAAAATGTGCTGCGGTTCGCCTTGCTGGACAACATAACCATCCTTGAGGATCACCAAATGATCCGCAAGTTTCAGCGCCTCGTCCAGATCGTGGGTGATAAACACCACGGTCTTTTGCAATTCTGCCTGCAATTCGTTCAGCAGGTTTTGCATGTCGGTTCGGATCAGCGGATCAAGGGCAGAGAACGCCTCGTCCATCAGCATGATGTCAGAATTGCTGGTCAGCGCGCGGGCGATGCCGACCCGCTGCTGCATTCCGCCCGACAGCTGGTGTGGATACTGTTCGCTTTGCCCCTGCAGCCCGACTCGGTCAAGCCATTTGCGGGCTTCATCGGCATATTTGCGCTCTTTCTGGCCGTCGATGAAAGGTGCGAGGCCGGCGTTTTGCAACACGGTCCGGTGCGGCAGAAGTGCGAATTTCTGGAACACCATCGACATTTCGTGCTGCCGCAGATCGCGCAGCTGTTTGTCGTTGTATTCGAGGATGTTTTCGCCTGCGACCAAAACCTCGCCCGCTGTTGGTTCAATCAGGCGATTAAGATGGCGGATCAGCGTCGATTTGCCCGACCCCGACAGCCCCATGATCACCGTCGTTTTTCCGGTGCGTATGTCGACATTGATGTCGTTCAGGCCCAGCACCTGATTGTGCTTTTCCAGCAGCTCAGTCTTGCTCATGCCGTCTTTCACAAGTTGCAGGGCCGTATCTGGATCGTTTCCGAAAATCTTATAGAGATTGCGGATCGAAATTTTTATGTCTGTATCGTTCATATCCGTCACCTTCTATTTCGATTGGCTTACATTGATGCGCGCAAGGGCCGCCTTGGTCACGCGGTCGAGAATGACTGCGAGAAGGACGATCCCCAGACCGGACAGCAAACCGACGCCAAGCTCTAGTGAGCGGATGCCGCGCAGCACCAACACACCCAAACCGGGGGCTGACACCAGCGAT
>JAGGNB010000202.1 GCA_017886375.1 Octadecabacter sp. | reverse complement strand
ATGTGGTTATCACCATGCTGCCAAGCGGGGATATCTTACGCGCTGTGGCGGACGACATTCACCCCGCGATGACGCGAGGTGCGGTGCATCTGGACTGCTCGACTGTCGATGTGCAATCAGCGCGCGATGTCGCCCAAGCCGCTGAAGCGGCAGGATTATCTGCAATTGACGCCCCCGTGTCTGGCGGCATGGGTGGTGCCACAAACGGCACGCTGACCTTCATGGCGGGCGGACCTGTTGCAGCCTTTGAAACCGTGCAGCCACTGTTTGACATTATGGGCCAAAAGGCTGTGCATTGCGGCGACGCGGGCGCGGGACAGGCCGCAAAAATTTGCAACAACATGATCCTTGGTGCGACGATGATCGCGACCTGCGAAGCCTTCTCGCTGGCCGACAAACTTGGCCTTGACCGCCAATCCATGTTTGATGTGGTGTCAACATCGTCTGGCTATTCATGGTCGATGAACGCTTATTGCCCGGCCCCCGGCATTGGCCCGAACAGCCCCGCCGACAACGCCTATACGCCCGGATTTTCCGCCGCACTGATGCTTAAGGACCTGCGCCTAAGCCAACAAGCGGCTGAGGCCGTGGACGCCGACACCCCCATGGGTGCCCGCGCGACACAGCTTTATGCCGATTTCGTGGAACTGCACGGCATGGGCGGCATGGATTTTTCGGCCATGCTGCCGCATCTGATGGACAAACCCCGTAGCTGATTATTCCGCTGCGACGGATTTGGGCTGTAGCATCTGTTTCAAGTAGCGCCCTGTGTGGGATGCCTCAACTTCGGCGATCTCCTCGGGCGTGCCGACGGCCACGACCTGCCCGCCTTTGTCGCCACCCTCAGGGCCGATATCGATCACATAATCGGCCGTTTTCACCACGTCCAGATTGTGTTCAATCACGATAACGGTGTTGCCGCCCTCAACCAATTCATGCAGCACCTCGAGCAACTTACGCACGTCTTCAAAATGCAGACCCGTCGTGGGTTCATCCAGAATATACAACGTGCGGCCCGTTGACTGCTTGGCGAGTTCCTTGGACAGCTTCACGCGCTGCGCTTCACCGCCCGACAATGTCGTCGCTTGCTGGCCAACTTTGATATAGCCAAGTCCGACGCGCACCAAGGCATCCATCTTTGTGCGAATGCTCGGCACCGCCTTGAAAAACACCTGCGCTTCTTGGACATTCATGTCCAAGATGTCGGCGATGGACATGCCTTTGAACCGGACTTCCAGCGTCTCGCGGTTGTAGCGTTTGCCCTTACAGGTCTCACATTCTACGTAAACATCCGGCAGAAAGTGCATCTCGATCTTGATGACTCCGTCCCCTTTACAGGCCTCACAGCGCCCGCCTTTGACGTTAAAACTAAAGCGACCGGGCTTATATCCGCGCGCTTTGGATTCGGGCAATCCGGCGAACCAATCACGAATTGGCGTGAACGCACCGGTGTAGGTCGCGGGGTTGGATCGTGGCGTCCGCCCAATCGGGCGCTGGTCAATATCAATCACTTTATCGAGGTGTTCGAGCCCCTTGATCGTCTCACAAGGTGCAGGCGCCTGACGCGCACCGTTGAGCGCCATGGACGCCGTTTTGAACAGCGTCTCAATCGTCAGTGTCGATTTGCCGCCGCCCGAAACGCCCGTCACGCAGACAAACATACCAAGCGGGAAATCAACGGTGATCGCTTGCAGATTGTTACCACTCGCTTTTTTGACGGTGACTTTTTTCTTGTTGCCCTTGCGACGTATTTTGGGGATCGGAATTGAGCGACGCCCCGCCAAATAGTCGCCCGTGATGCTATCAGGGTTTGCAATAATCTCAGCCGGTGTGCCTTTGGCGACCACGCGTCCGCCATGAATGCCCGCACCCGGACCGATATCAAATACATAATCGGCCTCACGCACGGCTTCTTCGTCGTGTTCAACAACGATCACCGTATTGCCCTGATCGCGCAGGTTTTTCAGCGTCGTTAACAGCCGGTCATTGTCGCGCTGGTGCAGCCCGATCGACGGTTCATCAAGCACATACAACACACCTTGCAGGCCTGACCCGATTTGGCTGGCAAGCCTGATCCGCTGGCTTTCGCCACCCGACAATGTGCCAGAATTGCGCGACAACGACAAATATTCCAGCCCGACATTGTTCAAGAATCCAAGCCGCTCACGAATTTCTTTCAGGATCGCCACTGCGATTTCATTCTTCTGCTTGCTCAGCGTCTCGGGCACCGACTTGCACCACTCATACGCCTCTTTGATCGACATCTGGACGATTTGCCCGACGTGCAAACCACCGATTTTGACCGCCAAAGCCTCTGCGCGCAGACGGTATCCACCACAGGTCCCACAAGGTCTATTATTCTGATAACGCTCAAATTCTTCGCGAATCCAGTTGCTGTCGGTTTCGCGGTAGCGGCGTTCCATGTTCGGGATCACGCCCTCAAATGCGCGGGACACTTCGTAGACCCGCCCGCCTTCGTCGTAACGGAATTTGATCTCTTCGTCGCCCGATCCGTGCAGGAAAACTTGCTGCACAAACGCTGGCAAATCCTTCCAACGGTCGTTCTTGTCGAACTCGTAGTGCTTGGCAATCGCCTCAATCGTTTGCAGAAAATACGGGCTCTTGCCCTTGCGCCACGGCGCCAAAGCGCCGTCATAAATCTTTAGCGTTTGATCCGGCACGACCAGTTGGTCGTCAAAAAACAGCTCAACCCCAAGACCGTCACAGTCTTGGCAGGCCCCGAACGGCGCGTTGAACGAAAACAGACGCGGTTCAATCTCAGGAATGGTGAAACCGGACACAGGACAGGCAAATTTTTCCGAGAATGTGAAACGCTCAGCCTCACCTTCTTTTGGCGCGGTCTCAAGAACCGTGATGCCATCAGCCAGATCAAGTGCGGTGCGAAACGAATCCGCGAGCCGTGTTTCCAGCCCTTCGCGGACCACAATGCGGTCAACGACCACGTCGATGTCGTGGCGGAATTTCTTGTCCAGTTTGGGCGGTTCATCCAGTTCATAGAATTCACCATCAACCTTGACCCGCGTGAAGCCCTGCTTGCGAAGCTCAAGAAATTCCTTGCGGTATTCACCTTTGCGGTCGCGCACAATCGGGGCCAAAAGGAACCCGCGGGTCCCCTCCTCCATCGCCATGACGCGATCGACCATGTCCTGCACCTGTTGTGCTTCAATCGGCAGACCGGTTGTCGGGGAAAACGGTGTGCCGACGCGGGCAAACAGCAAACGCATATAGTCGTAAATTTCGGTCACGGTGCCGACGGTGGATCGCGGATTCTTCGAAGTCGTTTTCTGTTCGATCGAAATCGCCGGCGACAGACCGGAAATGTGGTCTACATCCGGTTTGCCCATCATATCGAGGAACTGGCGCGCGTAAGCTGACAGCGATTCGACATATCGGCGCTGCCCTTCTGCGTAGATTGTATCAAAAGCCAGCGATGACTTGCCCGACCCCGAAAGCCCCGTAATAACAACAAGTTTGTCACGTGGAATATCGACGTCAATGTTCTTGAGATTATGTTCACGCGCACCGCGTACTTCGATGTTTTTCAGCTCAGCCATGACATAACCCCATATTTCTCCCTACCACATAGTGACGCAACACGCTGTGACCAGCCCCTATCTAGAACATAACACGAACATAAGAAAGATTTAACCTATGTCTGCTGACTTTTGTGCGGCTGGGGGCTGCGCGTTGCGCGCAGCGCGGTAAGCCAGCCCCGCAAAGACGGCACCTGTGACGCAAATCACGATGCTAACCCCGGCAATCCCCCACAGGCTGCCCGCTACCAATGCGTAGATCGGCGTGCCGCTGAACGTGCCAATATTACCAAGCTGTGCCATGGCCCCGTTCGCGCGCGCCTGATCGCGCGGCACGTTGTTTAATTCCGGCACTGCGGCGAAATTCGCTCCCGCGGTCAGCCCCGTTGCAAACATCGCGCAAAGTGCAATGGCAATGGACCCCGTCACCGCCATTATCGCAAACAGAAACGCCGCCACCACGAACCCGCCGACCGACAATCTCGAGGCCGCAATTTTGCGGGCCACAAAGCCGCTGGCGAATGTGCCTGACAAATTTGCCAGCGGTAAAACGGCCGTTAGCCACGGCGCATTTAACGCGGCCGGTAAGAACGCCACCAACGCGATGAAGATCGATGTGTAAATTCCGTGTCCCAAACCTGGCGCGAAATAACGCGGGTTTGAATAGATCGCACGATGCACGGCCATCACATTGGGCATCACGTTGCCGCCCGCCATCACCCGCGGCAATACCCGCCACAGGATCGGAAACAAGGCGGCCAACACCAAACCATGCCCGACATACAGCGCCTGAACCCCACCCCATGCCAATACGCTTGGCGCGATAACGGCGACCAAGGCATACCCAACCCCAAAAAACGTGCCCCAAATCCCCATAACGACGCTTTTGTCGGATGGTTTTGCCAAAGCGACCATCATCGTCGGCAGGGCCACAACCAACAGCAAATGCCCGAACCCTTCCAGCACCCGTGTCGCCATGAACACAGCGAACGACATCTCGAAACCTTGGATCAATGACAGTATCGCCGACATCACAACGGCCCACAGGACCGCCCGTCGCACACCGATTTTGGCTACGAAAAAGCCTGCCAATGCGCCGCCTAAAATGCCGACAATCGACACCCCTGAGACTGCCAATGGCACTGACGCGTCTGGATAAAGGTCCTGCACAGCCGCCAAAGTCAGCGTCAGTTTCGCAAATTGCGCGGCGGCCAAAAGGCCGGTTGTCCACAACAACGCAATCAACGGCCACATGGTTTTCTGGTCTGTCATGGATTGTGGCTACGCCCGCACGCAAGGCAGGGCAAGTCGCGAAAAAGGGCACCGATGCGGGTGCCCTTTTCCGTCTCAACACTGCGCTCGGCAAATTACATATGAATAACGCGATCATAAGCATCCAGAACGCTTTCATGCATCATTTCCGACAACGTCGGATGCGGGAATACGGTTTCCATCAGGTCTTCTTCGGTCGTCTCAAGCTTGCGCCCGATGACGTAGCCTTGGATCAGTTCAGTGACTTCCGCGCCAATCATATGTGCGCCCAAAAGCTCGCCGGTTTTGGCATCGAAGATCGTCTTTATCATGCCCTCGGCCTCACCCAAGGCAATCGCCTTGCCGTTCCCAATGAACGGGAAGCGACCAACCTTGATCTCATATCCCAGCTCTTTCGCCTTGGCTTCGGTATAGCCGACGGACGCGACCTGCGGGTGGCAATAGGTGCAGCCAGCAATGGTTTCAGGCTTGACAGGATGTGCAGATTTGCCGGCGATCAGATCGGCTACCATGGTGCCTTCATGGGACGCTTTGTGCGCCAACCAAGGCGCGCCAGCGATATCACCGATGGCATAAATTCCATCCACACCTGTGCGGCAATATTCATCCGTCACCACATGGGTGCGATCAAGCTTTACGCCCACTTCTTCAAGGCCGAGGCCTTCAACATTGCCGACAATACCAACAGCGGAAATGACGGTATCAAATTCTATCTTCTCAACCTTGCCGCCGACTTCGATGTGGGCGGTGACTTTGCCTTTTCCACGATCAAGCTTTTTGACCATCGCTTTTTCCATGATCTTCATGCCTTGCTTCACAAATGCCTTCTTTGCGAAAGCTGAAATTTCAGCGTCCTCAACAGGCAACACGCGATCCATGACTTCGACCACAGTCGTGTCTGCGCCCAAGGTGTTGTAAAAGCTTGCAAATTCAATGCCAATCGCGCCTGATCCGATGACCAGCAACTTTTTAGGCATGCGCACAGGTTCCAGTGCTGCGCGGTATGTCCAGACCAAATCGCCATCCGCCTCAAGACCGGGCAATTCACGCGCACGCGCGCCGGTTGCCACAACGATGTTCTTGGCGGCCAAGTCTTCGACGCCCTTGTCTGTCTTGACCGAAACCTTACCCTTCGCGGTAATTGTCGCCTCGCCCATGATGACGGTGCATTTGTTCTTTTTCAGAAGGTGGCCAATGCCGCCGGACAATTGCCCCGCAACCCCGCGTGATCGTTTCACGACGGCGGGAAGATCGAAGTTGATACCGTCTGCGGACAGACCGAATTCCTTGGCGCGGTGCATCAGGTGGAACACTTCAGCGCTGCGCAACATTGCTTTGGTCGGGATGCATCCCCAATTCAGGCAAATTCCGCCCAAATTTTCGCGTTCTACAACGCAGACCTTAAGCCCCAATTGCGCACCACGAATAGCGGCGACATAGCCACCGGGTCCTGCGCCGATCACGATCATATCAAAGTGTTTTGTTTTATCTTGGGCCAAGCTGGAATCCTCCTCATCAGAATTTAGTTTAGCATTAAACTATATTTAAGATCAGAACCAGTGACCCAGCGGCAATTCGGCTATGCGCGGGCGGCACAGCTTAGTTCATTGTAGATATTGCGGCCTCCACGCGGTTGCGCCCACCAGCCTTGGCTACATAAAGCGCCTCATCGGCTTGCTTCATCAAAACGCTCGGCGGGGTGGCCCCCCGTCGTAGGCCACGACACCTGATGAAATGGTG
>JAGGNB010000033.1 GCA_017886375.1 Octadecabacter sp. | reverse complement strand
CGTTGGGCCGGGAAATGCAGTTGTTGAGGTCAGCGTCGATACGGTTACCGAAACGGAATCGATCACTGAACGGCGCTTTGACCCCGACACACGCGTCGCCATCAGCACCGAAGTGCAGGAAAGCACCACATCGTCGCAGGACAACATGTCGGGTGATGTGACGATTGCGTCCAACCTGCCCGACGGTGACGGGGCCGGAAACACAGGTGCCGCAACAAGCGAAAACAGCGAAACCCGTTCGATCACCAATTATGAGGTATCCGAGACGCAACGAGAAATCTTGCGGATACCGGGGGCCGTCAAGCGGATCAGCGTCGCTGTGTTGGTAAACGATGTCTCAACTCAGAACGATGCCGGAGAGAGCTCGGTGACGCCGAGACCGGACGAAGAACTCGAAGATTTGCGGGTTTTGGTGGCGTCAGCCGTCGGATTTGATGCGGACAGAGGCGACGAGATTACGATCCGGTCAATGCCGTTTGTGGCCTTACCGCTGGCAGGAACAGACGCCGGAGGGCGCGCGGTTCCAGCCACACCTCTCGACATTATGCAATTGGTTCAAACTGGTGTGCTGGCCTTGGTCGCATTGGTTCTGGGGTTGTTCGTTGTGCGGCCGATCCTGACGTCGAATCGACCAACGCCTGCGCTGCTCGACAACAGCGGTGGCAGCGTCGCAGGGGCGCTATCGGGACCCAATGGGACAATTATTGACGGTATTGCAAGCGCGCCGTCGAACCAAACCACAAGCACCGGCGCACCAGTAACGTCTTTGGAACCGTCCGATGACCCCGTTGAACGCTTGCGCGGGTTGATTGAAGATCGACGCGATGAAGCAATCCAAGTCCTGCAAAGCTGGATTGATGAGCCGGGCACGGAGGCAGGCAATTGACCTCCTCACGTTTCACATTGGAGAGTTTCGAGTGCGATGGCCCAATCGACGTCGCGCAAAGCGCCGATTACAGTCGCGGGTTGGCCGATGGACTTGCCCAAGCTGAAACGTCGCAGAACGCGGATATCTCTCGATCTATTGAAGGAATTTCATCAACTTTGGCCGATATGGCCTTCGGATATGAGGAAGCGCGACTTCGTGTCTTGGAACGGTTACACCCATTGTTGGGGCAAGTCAGCGAGGCAGTGTTACCACTGATCGCAAGAGAAACTTTTGGCGCGCATCTGATTGATGTCATTGAGGCTGAATTTCAAACAACGACCAGCACCCCGATCATGATCGCTGTGGCGCCTGACTTGGTGGAAACCCTTAACACTTCTTCGATCGGCGACCTGTTCACATTTGTCGCCGATCCGACGCTTGACGTTGGTCAGGCCCTGATGTGCCAAGACAACACCCATATCCTGCTCGATCTTCCGGCGCTGACCCTTGCGCTTCAATCCGCGCTGAACGGTCTTGAGCGCCCTGAAAGGACCCAATCCCATGGCTGATAACCCCACCAATAACGCGGCCCATCCTCTGCGAAATTTACCTGTTGAGGTCACGGTTTCGGTGGGGCGGGCCCGCCCGCTTGTCCGCGACCTTCTGGAGCTTGGTGAGAATGCAGTTCTGCCTTTGGACAAACGCATCGACGATCCGGTCGATTTGTTTGTCGGCGGCCGCCTCATTGCGCGTGGGCAATTGGAGCAAGTCGCGGACAGCGAAACCGGCCAGCTTGCCGTGCGCCTAACCGAGGTTATTTCGAATGGATCACAGGATGCCTAAAGGCGTCTTAATTGCCAGCGCGCTGGTTGCGGCCCTGGTTTTTGCAGGTCCAGCATTTGCGCAAGACGTGTCAATTACGTTGGACGATAACGGATCGCTGGCGACCCGTTCCATTCAGTTATTCGTCTTGCTGACATTGTTGAGCATCGTTCCAGGCCTCGCGATTATGATCACCTGTTTTCCGTTCATGGTGACTGTTCTGTCAATTTTGCGACAGGGGATAGGGCTGCAACAGTCACCACCCAACATGTTGATCGTAAGCTTGGCATTGTTTTTGACTTATTTTGTCATGGAGCCGGTGTTTATCGCCGCCTGGACTGCGGGTGTTGATCCATTGCTCAACGACGGTATGCCCCTCGAAGAGGCATTTGTTCGGGTCATGGAACCGTTCAGGTCATTTATGTCAAACCGAATTGCGCCAGATACATTTGAGGAACTTGCGATTCTTCGCCCAGGCATTGTAGCCGACCAGCCCATCGAAGCCTCACCCCTATCGCTTCTTATTCCATCGTTCTTGTTGAGCGAGATTGAGCGGGCATTTCAAATCGGGTTTCTTGTCTTTCTGCCGTTCTTAATTATCGATTTGGTTGTGGCTGCGGTTCTTATGTCGATGGGAATGATGATGGTCCCTCCTGCTATTGTGTCTCTCCCGTTTAAGCTGGCTTTCTTTGTAGTTGCCGATGGGTGGAGCTTGATCGCGAGCAGTCTTGTGCGAAGCTACTTCTAACTGAGCTCACCTCACGCCCCTACCTCACAACGAATTCCGCATGTAACGCGCCGGCAGCTTTGATGCTCTTGAGGATGTCGATCATGTCACGGGGTGACACGCCCAGCGCATTCAAACCTGCAACCACCTCGGACAGGGATGTCCCTTCTTGAACCACCGCAAGTCCAATCCCCGGCTCTTCGTTGATTTGCGCATTTGTGTTGGGCACAACGACCGTTTGCCCGGCCGAAAACGGATTGGGTTGCACGACCAACGGAGCTTCTTGGATGCGCAAAGTCAGATTGCCCTGGCTAACGGCAACCCTTGATATCCGGACATCTTCACCCATCACAATTGTTCCCGAACGTTGGTCAACCACGACCCGCGCGCGACGTTCAGGTTCGACAAGAATGTTTTCAACTTGCACCAATGCATGAGCTGGCGAAATGGCGCGCGTCGCAGCAATATCAAGGCGGACCGTCCCCGCATCAAGCATGATTGCAACGCTACGGCCAAAGGCCTGATTGATTGCAATTTCAATGCGCGAGGCGGTCGTGAAATCGGGCGACCGCAACGCCAGCCGGATTACCGTCAGCTCTGAAAACTCAAACGCCACTTCACGCTCAACAGTTGCGCCAGATGGTATAACACCTGCGGTGGGGACACCCTGCACGACGCCACCGCCATCGCCTTCGGCAGAAACACCGCCGGCGATGATAGTGCCTTGCGCGACGGCGTAGATATCACCGTCCGCTGCATTCAAAGGCGTCATAATCAATGTGCCGCCAAGCAAGCTGTCAGCATCGCCAATCGCAGAGATTGTCACATCGATTGGGCTGCCTGTGCGTGCAAACGGTGGCAAGCTCGCCGTGACGATCACTGCGGCGACATTATTGGGACGGAATTGTTCACCAGTTACATTGACGCCGAGGCGTTCGAGAATGTTGCTCATAATTTCTTCAGTAAAGGGTGAGTTTCGCAATCCATCCCCCGTGCCGTTTAAACCGACGACCAGCCCGTAGCCGACAAGATCGTTCGACCGCACACCGTCAAATTCCACCAGATCTTTGATCCGGATTGGTGAGGCCGTGGCTATGGATTGTGAAAATATCAAGAAAAGCGCGGCGAACATTCTGATCAACGCAAATACTCCGTCAGGGAAAGGCGCGATAGTCGCGCGGTGAGAGTGTAATGGGTTTCCAATTGCAACTGGATAGACTGGAGCCGAGTGGCCGTTTCAAACGGATCGGCGGACACGAGATTGTTTCTCATGATTCCGTATGACGACTCCTGTGCAAACGTGCGCACGGCGGCCTCTTCCACTTGCGCCTGCGCATAGCCTAACCGTGCTTGAACGCCTACCATGGATGACGCAGAAGAGAGGAGATCAACACCAGCTTTCATCTGCAATTCCCGTTGGGTATTTATGTCAAGCGACAGCATCGTGTCGCCAGCGAGTGCGCCTTTTGCCAATGATTTTAACGTGTCGCGGATGTCTTGATCATCGGCGCGCACGCCAATCTCGACAGCCTGGTTTGCTGCGGTTGCGCGGTTCAGATACCCGTTTGTGTCGCCTTGGTAGCCGTCGGTTTCAAAACCACCGCCGGGCGCATCGAACCAAGTATCTATGGCCGCATCAATGTCGGCAGCGGTCGTGAGTCCGGTGACCTGTGCTCGAAGTGCGGCCAGCATATCATCCCCGTTTGCCAAGGGATTACCGTCAAGGTCATTTCCACCAAACATCGCGCGATCACCCGATCGCAGGTTAAGGGTTTGAACCGTGGCCTCGAAACTGGAGGATGCAATCGAGGACGCGGCAGATATTTGTGACGGCGTGCTGGACGCATCAATCGTAAGCAGTTTGCCGCTTGCTGTATCACGGTGGCCATTAATTCCCGCGAGAGCGGTTTGCATAACCGACAGAAGGTGCCCTGTTTCAGCATTTGCCTGCGAAAACTGACCCAACATTTGAAGTTGGCGGTCTACTCCTGCGAGAGTCGTCTGAGCGCCGCCAAGGTGTGACGTGAGATCCGCGACCTCCCCCGTCGTCAGTTCTTGTACCAACGTATTGAGTTCGTTTTTCAGGGCCGTGTTGTGGCGCGTCGTGAGAAAGTGCTGGCGCATATCGCCAATGGTTGAGACGGCCATGATTTATATCTCCATCAAACGTTGCATCAGGGATTCCACTGTTTGCACGACCCGCGCGTTTGCAGCGTATGCCTGTTCGATCCGCAGGAGCATTTGCATTTCATAATCCGTGTCGACACCGCCCGCGGCCTCTGCTTCTTGCAGGCTCGCCCAGCGAGCGCTGGCGAAACTTACCTCAGATTCGAACGCAAGACGGCGACTTCCCAGTTCCGCCTCAAAGCTCGCAGCGCGGCCAGATGCGCTTTGTTGAACCGGGTCGGTGGATGACGCGAGTGGCGACGAGAGCGCCGCCGAGAAGGAATGCAATAGGCTGGCATTCCCTGAGGGGCCCGGCGTGGTCGCATTTATCCCGTCGCGCAGATTTGTAATTGCCCCACCCGCCGCGGGATCAACCGCAGCATTGAGGGAAATACGCCCCGCCAAGCCGGTTGTGTTGGCCACATCAAATGCACCACCACCATCGGTCAGAAGTCCTGCTTGCCCAGCGGTTAGTGTTGGGTCAACAGCCGGATCCTGAAATCGTAAGATTAAGTCTGCGGCAATATTATCAAGACCGTTTTGCGCGGTAACCAGTTCACCGTCGCGGGCTTGAAAGGCCGCGCCCAATGTCCCCCCTGCGAGTTTTCCAATCCCGTCCGTTGCAATGGATTTACCATCAAGCGTGATCCCCGAAAGGCCGCCACTGGCGAGGGTCATGTCGGGGACAATAACCGGGTTGCGGTCAAATCCGAAGATTTTGGCCGCGCCATCAATAAGGGTTTCCCCGTTTGGTGTCATCAATGCGACTTGCCCACCATCACGATCCAGTTCGCGAATCGGGACAATTTCGGCAATAATGTCAATCACACGCTGTCGCTGATCAAGAAGGCCAGAGGCATCATTACCAACGTTGCGGGAATACAATATATCAGCGTTGAGCTGTTCCACCTGCGCAAGGGCGGTGTTCAACTGGCCTACTTGTTCGGCAATTGAACCGTCGGCCTGAGCCCTTTGCGTTTGAATGTCGTGCGAGGACGCATTGAGGCTCATCGCGACGTCACTCAACCGGTCTCCAAGCGACGACAGCCGAATGATGGAAGCCGGATCAGTAGCCGCATCAATTAGGGCGGATTCAACAGCAACGATTCTTGCGGAAATAGAGCCGCTGTCCCCTGCCTGACCCACCGTGTCCTGAATGCGGTTTAGGGTGGAGACGAGAGAACCGTATCCACCCAAACTTGCGCCCGCCAAACGGCGATCCCCAAGAATACCGCGATCAACATGGCGCTCGACTGATCCAATATCCACACCAGCGCCATGTCCGCCAACCATAGCCGCAGACAGGTTCAGCGACCGTCGCCCATAACCATCCGTCAGTGAGTTCGAGACGTTTGAGGAGACGATTTCTGCCATCCGCGATGCGGCATTCATCCCCGAAAGGGCGTTTGAAAGAGAGTTAGAAATACTCATGGCGGACTACCTCATGTCGTTAGCGTTTGATATTTGTGGTTTCCTGCAACATTTCATCAACCGTCTGAATGACCTTCGCGTTGGATGAATAGGCGCGTTGCGTCTTGATTAGATTTGTCAGTTCACCAGCCACATCAGTCGCCGATTCTTCACGAGCAAAACTGACGATGTCCCCCGTTGGGCCATCGCCAGCGTCCCACAAGAAGAATTGACCGCTTTCTTGAGTCACGGAATAGCTTTGATAATCTTCTGAAATCAGGCCATTCGGATTGGACACATCAACCAAAGGAACCTGATAGATTATGCGCGACACGCCATTGTCGAACAGGGCCCGCACAAAGCCATTTGCGTCCACTTCAACAGAGGTCATATTGCCAACGGGCGACCCATTCCTGGTGATCGAGACTGGCGCGAAATTATTGCTGAGTTGGGTCAAGCCGCCAGATTCACCGATTTTGCCAATATCAATTTCAATCGTGCCGCTGTCAGTCGTCACCGACACGGTGCCATCAGCGGTATACGCGCCACCGGTCGTATTGTTGACGCTGAGCAAACGGCCCCCAAGACCTGCCGCATCGTCAAATTCAATGTTGTATTCGCCAACAATCATGCCACTTGCACTGTCTTCAATGAACATCGTCCATTCATTCGACGCACCAGCCGCTGGAACATTCGGTGTAAAGCTGACTGTCAGAGTCTCTGAGATACCGAGGTTATCGATGTATTCGACCAACAGTTGTTCAGTATCGCCAGCAGCGCCAGCCTCAGTCGCTGTCGCGGGAAGGTTTACCGCCAGTTCAACATTGGTCGTCGGGTCGCTGATGAACTGATTTGTATCGACGCGTATGGGTTCAAGACCACCAATCGTGTCACGCGGCAGACTTGGTAAACTGCCATCAGGATTTGCGGGCCAGCCCAGCAGTAAAAGGCCATTTGGTGTCGTCAAATAGCCTTCTGCGTCGGTTCTGAATGATCCCGTCGTGGCCAATCGCAATGGGAAATCGTTTTCTGATCCTACGGAGACGGAAGACCGTTCGGTGACTGGCAACATTCCCCGTCCGCGTACGGCAAGGTCCGTGGAATTGTTTGTGGCAACGAGCGGTCCCCTTTCATCGATCAAGCGTTGGGTTGTAACGCCGACACCGCCCGCCGTATATTTTCCTTTGCCATTATCGATGACCATCGAATGAAAGTCGGCAACCGCACGTTTGTACCCGTAGGTGGACGAGTTCGCGATATTGTCTGAGATCGTCGCGAGGCGACTGGCATTGGATGCGAGTCCCGACACGCTGGCATTCAGGGAAGAGGATATTGTCATAAACTTGGCCTTTCTGTCACAAGGATCGACGTACTTGCGACAGGCCTACAGGGCAGACACTTAACAGGCCGCTAATAGATAAAAAGCAGGACAAAATTATCGGTTTTCGACACGGAGCAATATAATCTCGATCCGGTTATTTCGCACCGAAAGGGCCGCAACACGTGCAAGGTCGCGGTCGGCATGGCCAGTTATGCGCGCAATCCGCAATGGGTCCAGTTCACCCGCTTCAAGCAGTCGTCGGACCGTTTCAGCGCGACCAGTCGATATGTCCCATACGGGACGCTCTGCGATAACCAAAGGCAGTGTTCGGGTGTGGCCTTCGATTGCGACAGGGTTCGTCACCAAATCAAATACTCGCGCGAACATGGTCGTGAGTTCAATCAACACCGGGGCTGGTTCCGTGCTTTCTGAGATGAATAGAGGTGCATCATCGCGGGCAAAAACCTCAATGATCAGGCCTTCGTCCGTAAGACGTGTCACAACATGACGCAGGGCTTCTTGCTGGATCAGGCTCTCTCCGCCGATGCCAAGCAGCAACGCTTCGATCCCCTGCAAGGCGGCGACTTCGACCGCGCTTTCTTGCGTTCCAGTTAAATCACCATCAGTCGGGACGCCGCTAGATTGGCCAGTGCCATCCTGAGCCAAGACATCGTCAGACATCATGTTGGTTCCACCAAACATACCCTCCCCGCCACCCGAGACCCTGCTCACGGTGATCGTCGGAGCAAAGTAATCCGCTAGACCTTTGCGTTGTTGTTCTGTCGTCGCGTTCAGCAGCCACATCAAAAGAAAGAAGGCCATCATCGCAGTCACAAAGTCCGCATATGCAACCTTCCAAGCGCCGCCATGATGTCCACCACCAGCAACCACTTTTTTGCGTTTGATTATTATGACTGGCGCATTTGCTTTGTCATTCATGACCACTCCATTTTTTCTCACCCGAGACCTTGTTAGCAAGCGGGACATGAAGAGCGGCTTAACAGATTGGATTGGCGTTACTTTGGTTGCTTAAAATACAACTCATCGGGACCGCAAAATTCAATTAAATCGTATCCATTTTTGGTCATGATGTCCCTGATTTCGGTCGTGCCGGTATTATTCTCGATCGCCCATGCTTTGACGTCGTGGTCCTTGAACGGGAACGTCTTAAGGCACGCGATCTCACCACCTTCGATGTCGAGTGAGATGAAGTCAGGATCGGGAATTTCAGCATATTCAATTATGCTCGACAGCGTCTTTGTCTGCACTTTTACGACAGTCTCGCGGTGGCGTTTGTCGCTGCGCACCCGCTTTAGAAGATTGTCATCATAGGTGCCTGCAAGCCCGCTCATCTGGGTGAAACCTTCGCTGATTTCGATAAAGTCCGCCTCACCGTCGGTCGGGGCAATCGCGACGCCAATGCAGGGGCATGTTCGAAAAACAGCAGCCTTTACCAATTGGGCGTTCACAGGTTCGACTAAGGCACCCGTCCAACCACGGTTGGTTTCCAAAAAGAACGTATTAGACCCTGTTACACCGTCAAATCCGCCCACATCGAGGAATGTGCCTTCACGCTTGTTTTTCATGATCTGGTCAATGACGAAGTCCTGACCAGCTTGTGACGTGTAGGCGTATAGCGGCGACAACATCTGGCGCACTTCGTGGAAGCGCCGCACAAGCGGGCCGCGCGTCCGGGAGCGATTGCTCTCCAATGCTTTTTGCAGTTTTCCGGCTTCTTTGCGCAGCAGGCGGCGGGCTTCGGCGACGTTTTCAGTCATGTTTCGACTCCATGGTCGGCGTAGGATTTTTCCTCAATGAGGGTCGATCCCAGCAGCAGGTTAATCTTTTTCTTAACGTCCGCCCGGCGGTCGTTGGTGATATAGACGGCGCGGGCAAGGCGGATGAAATCTTCGCCGAAATTCTTGGCGTTTTCACAGTCGCGAATGTCATCTTCGATCACCCAAAGATCACCATTGGTTACATAGAGATCTTCCCACAGCGCGGTCAATTCAACGCTGGGCGGGATCTGTGAATCAGCTGTCTTAGTCAGTGCTGCCATTTCAGTCCGAACATTCGCGACCTTTGCGGGGTCAGTCATCCGTTCCTCTTTCAGGCGCAGAATCGTGAGTTTATCAATCAGTTCTCCCGGTGCCGTCGGGACTAGAATATGTTCAATCATGCGCCGCCTACCTTTTCAATCAATGCAGCGTGCGCCGCGTCAAACACCGATGTCCAGTCTTGTGGTTTGTCCTGTCGGAACAGTCGCATCGACGGATACCACTGCGTTGTATCGCCCGTATGCCGATACACCCAAAACGCATCCCAATGAAGCATCACCCAGACGGGAATACCAAGCGACCCGGCAATATGTGCCGTGGCAGTGTCGGATGTGATGATCAAATCCATCTCACGCATCGTTGCCGCGCAATCGGCAAAATCGCGATCCGTGCCAGCTGCATCTATAATCAACGCCGCACTTCCGTCCTTGTGGAAGGCATCCAAGAACGGGCCCTTATAGAGGGAAAACAGCTGAACGTTGGGAACATTAGCCATCGGCAAAAATTCACGATGCGTGAACGAGCGGAATACGTTGCCTTTGTAGGTCGAAGACCCCGACCAAACGACGCCAACTTTGAACATCTCGCGATGCTGGGCCGTGATCGACTTTGCACGGTCAGTAGAATTGTCCGGTATTTTCAATTTTGTCGGTTCAGGTACAACGCCATTCTCAGTCGGACCAAATACCAGTTTGGGCAGGTCCATTAGACTGAGCCAAAGGTCGACCGGATCTTCACGTGCTGCGCCGGTTCCGATCCATTCGATCCCATCAATTCCTTCCAGAAGGCGCAGGAGCGGTTTCTTGGCGACAAGCCTGATTTTTGCACCCAACGCCCTGATAAAAGGGATGAACCGCAACAGAAGGATCATGTCGCCAAAGCCCTGTTCCGGCAGGATTAGTAACGTTTTTCCGTCAACCGACACCCCGTCTTCCCATTTCGTAAATGGCACATCGGGAGTGCCCAATTCATCGGTCGCCCAGCGGGCATCGTAGGATCGAAACGCGGGACCATAGTGACCAGCCCCAAGCTGTGCGAACGCCAGTTGCAGCCGGATTTCCGGCTCTTCAGGAAATTTCTTGGCCATTGGCGCTAAGTATTTTATCGCCTCCTCATAATCGCCCATTCCACGCATGCATCGCCCGATCATCGCATGATGCATAAGGTAGCTTGGATCGATTTCGAGGGATTTTTTGCGCAATTTAATCGACTCAGCGTCGTCGCCAAGATCTGACAGGATGTTCGAGTAGTTATTAATGACGCCCTTATCATCGGGCGCTAAGGCATAGGCCCGCATCTGCGCCGTGCGGCCCATTTCGTGCTGACCCATCGTGCGATAAAGCGACCCGAGATTTGTCCACACCCCGGCATCAGTCGGATAATGCTGTACGTAGCGCGTATAGCCATCAAGCGCTTCCCTAAGTCGCCCTTCTTGATGGGCTCTTACCGAACTGACACGCAATTCCGCCCGTTCAAAGGTTGCCATATATCAACCGTTGCTCCGGTTGCGCGCAATCGGCTTGAGCAGTTTCTCAGGTCTGCGGTCTTCGGCGGCCTCAAACAGCGAGAATGTTTGGTTCACGTAGTTCACTGCCCCCGAAATCATGTCCATGTATTCGGTGAGTTCCGGTGTCACCTCTGTTTCGGTCACGACAATGCTTCTTTCAGGTGATTGTGTCTCAAACCCAGCGTAAAACAGCGGATCACCACGTTTTATCTTGATTGGTTTGTCTGGCTCATGCCACTCAAACGCCCACATCAAGGGGCGCGGCCAGACGTTGATCGGAAAGCGACCCCCAAAAATCGTGCCGGGCAGCGGGTCCTTTGTGTAGTGCATGAATGGGCTGACTTGGCTCATGTAAACTGGTTCGTCAGCGATAAAGACATACGGCAGCGACAACTGGATTGTCGGAATCCCTTTGTTGCGCCATTCGACCTCAGATGTGAGGTGCAATTTTTCGCCAAGCTTGCTTGCCCTGATGCCGGACTGTGTACCCGCGAGGTTGCGCAGAACCGGCTTGCCTTTGTCATCGCGCGCGAAACCGATGTGGATGTCGAACGGGCATTTCACCATGAAATACCGGCTCTCCATATTGATGACAGCGGGGCATCGGGACGCCGATTTTGCGTGTTCGCGGTTCATTTCAGCAGACCGCACACGTTCGGGCGCATCATAAATGATCCCACCTTTTTTTTCGTTGAGGAACCAACCCACCTGCACGGGCCCACTTCCACTCGATGTATCTTTGGTGTTTTCAAATGCCACTGACAGTCGCATGGCCGTCTCCAATATTAAACATTTTCGGGGATAGAATCGTAATCTACAGCGCAAGTCAAAAGACTTGGACCACATGACAGGCCCGCGTGACATCAAAACAGCGCGGATCAGGTGAAAGTATGGCAGTTTGGGTAAAACGGGGACCTGTGTGTCGTGTTTCGTTCAGGCGATGACCTGCGGGATTGCGCCGAAGTGGTTTGAAGACAGTGCAGCCCTTGCACTTTGGTGGGGCAAGGGCGAAACCTAGGGCTTCATATTCAAGGATACCGTCATGACTTTTAAACCAGCCAAATGGCCACGCAAGCTTCGGTCGCAAGAGTGGTTCGGCGGCACGGGCAAGGATGCGATCTATCACCGCGGCTGGATGAAGAATCAGGGCTATCCCGACGATCTGTTCGACGGTCGCCCTGTCATTGGTATCTGCAATACGTGGTCTGATCTGACTCCGTGCAATGGGCATTTGCGCGAATTGGCCGACAAAGTTAAGAATGGTGTCTGGGAAGCGGGCGGTTTTCCGGTTGAATTTCCAGTGTTTAGCCCGTCTGAATCCGCGCTGCGACCGACAGCGATGATGTTTCGCAACCTGTGTGCAATGGACGTCGAAGAAGCCCTGCGGGGCAAGCCGATAGACGGTGTTGTCCTAATGGCGGGCTGCGACAAGACCACTCCAGCGCTTTTGATGGGCGCGGCGTCTGTCGATCTGCCCGCGATCGTCGTTTCTGGCGGGCCGATGTTGAATGGCTACTTTCGCGGTGAACGGGTTGGATCCGGTACGCATATCCGCAAATTTAATGAGGCCGTCAAAGCTGGCGAAATGACGCAAGACGAATTCGTCGAGGCCGAAGCATCTATGTCGCGCAGCGCGGGTGGGTGCAACACGATGGGCACCGCCAGCACGATGGCGAGCATGGCTGAGGCGCTGGGCATGGCACTATCGGGCAACGCCGCGATCCCTGCGGTTGATAGCCGCCGCCGTATGATGAGCCAGCTAACAGGGCGCCGCATTGTCCAGATGGTCAAAGACGATCTGAAACCATCCGATATCATGACGAAGGATGCATTTGAAAACGCGATCCGCACCAATGGTGCAATTGGGGGATCGACCAACGCGGTCGTACATCTGCAAGCACTGGCGGGTCGATGCGAAGTGCCGCTGTCCTTGGAAGATTGGGATCGCTGCGGCAAGGATGTGCCAACAATCGTGAACCTGCTGCCGTCTGGAAAATGGCTGATGGAGGAATTCTTTTATGCCGGCGGTCTGCCTGTCGTGATCAAACGATTGGGCGAAATGGGAATGCTGCATAAAGATGCGCTCACCGTCAGCGGTGGGTCTATTTGGGACGAGGTAAAGGACGTCCAGAACTGGAACGATGATGTGATCGTCCCCACTGAAAAAGCGCTCCGTAAATCTGGCGGTATCGCTGTCCTGCGCGGCAACTTGGCCCCGAACGGTGCGATCCTCAAACCCTCTGCAGCGTCACCTGATCTGATGGTGCATCGTGGTCGCGCGGTCGTGTTTGAAGACATTGATGACTACAAGGCGCGGGTTGACCTCGATGATCTGGATATCGATGAAACCTGCGTGATGGTGCTTAAGAACTGCGGACCAAAGGGGTATCCGGGCATGGCGGAAGTCGGCGATATGGCGCTGCCTGCGAAGCTTTTGAAGGCTGGAGTCCGCGATATGGTCCGAATTTCCGACGCGCGGATGTCCGGCACGGCCTACGGAACGGTTGTGTTGCATGTGGCACCAGAAGCTGCTGCTGGTGGCCCTTTGGCGATCGTTCAAAACGGCGATATGGTCGAACTCGATGTCCCGTCACGACGCTTGCATCTTGATATTTCCGACGATGAGCTGGCAGCGCGTTTGGCGCAATGGACGCCGCCTGTTTCACGCCCTGCAGGCGGGTATGCACAGTTATATCATGACAAAGTTAACCGCGCGGATGAGGGGGCGGATTTCGATTTCCTCGTCGGTCGTCGCGGCAATGATGTGGCACGGGAGTCCCATTAATGGCTGACAAGATCAAAGTCGCACTGGTCGGAATTGGCAAAATTGCAGTCGACCAACATGTCCCATCCATTGCGAAGTCCGATGATTGGGAACTCGCCGCCACAGTGAGCCGATCTGGAACTGTGGATAGTGTGCCTGCGTATACAGATATAGACACTATGTTGGCGGAAAGGCCTGAAATCGGGGTGGTCAGCTTGTGCCTGCCGCCAGTGCCTCGATTTGCATATGCAGCTGCGTGTTTGCAGGCTGGTCGGCATGTGATGCTCGAAAAACCGCCCGGTGCAACCTTGGCTGAGGTCTATGCACTGGATGCTATGGCGCGGGATGCGGGCTTGACCCTGTTCACGACTTGGCACAGCCGCATGGCCAAAGGCGTGCAAGCGGCAAAAGCGGCGCTTGCAGGTAAAACGATCGAAAGTGGCCATATCGATTGGAAAGAAAATGTCCGTCAGTGGCACCCAGATCAGGACTGGGTGTTTGATGCTGGTGGCATGGGCGTGCTGGACCCTGGCATCAATGCGCTTTCGATCCTTACAGAAGTTCTGCCCACACCCGTTCATCTTAAAAGCGCGGTGCTGCACACACCTGCAAATCGCCAGACGCCTATTCAGGCTGAGATGACATTTTCAGGCGGGATCACGGCATCGTTTGATTGGCTTAAAGAGGGCATACAAACGTGGGAACAGCGCTTCATTGCGACCGATGGCACAACGGTTCACCTTTTTGAGGGCGGCAATCGTTGCAGTGTCGATGGGATAGAACAGCCTGTGTCAGAACTCGGGGAATACCCCGCACTTTATGCCCGAATGTCGCATCTGGTAAGGACCGGAACATCTGACGTGGACCTGTCGCCGATGGTGCATGTGTCCGACATCATGACGCTTGGGCGCCGCGAAACTGCGCCAGCATTTGAGTGGTAACGACGACGTTCACATCGTCGGTCAGGTCGCACGAATCCAAACAACATGATCCAAAATCGGCTGAATTAGTGTCTAGTCGGGCAATACTTCGTCGCGGTTGGTGAGAACCAGATCAAGGTGATCCGCCAAATAGATTCGCAGCCATGGCGTAAAGGTTTCAGGGTTGTGCACGACCTCAGCCGCGAGATCATAGATATTAACCCAACGGGTATCCGCCACTTCATCAGGATTAAGGTCCAAACGCAGGGTTTGTGCGGTTGCTGCGGCTACAAATAGATCAACAACCTCGTGTTCAATCATACCGTCGCCAACGTCCGCACGATATTCAATCTGATCGCGAAACATGGGGCGAAGTCCGATGATCCCCAGTTCGTCCTCAAGCCGTCGAACCGCACAGAGGCCCGCGTCTTCGTTCCAGTGCGGATGTGTGCAACAGGTATTCGCCCAAAGGCCCGGTGTGTGATATTTCGATAGTGCGCGCCGTTGGATCAAGACGGACGTGCCATCCATCACAAACACCGAAACCGCTTTGTGGCGAACTCCCAGCTGGTGGACCTCAAGCTTATCCATTGGCGTAAGCACGCCGTTCACCCAAGCGGGAATCATCGCGCTTGAGGACTCTGCTTGCTTCAAATTGAGTGTAGGATCTGCCATAACTCGTACCTCTTGGACCTTTTGGGCAATATGACCTAACGGCCTACGCCTTGCACGCGGCATGATATCGCATATCAGTCACTTAGCGGATATTCTGCTGGACGACGAAGTCCTAAAGACTAATTCTCGACTCGAAGCGGCAACCGCCGCGTTCAAATATGACGCTAGGGAGATTCCTATGTCCAAGTTTATCTATGCCGCCGCGATTACGCTTCTGGCCGCACCCGCCTTCGCAGATGGCCACGGCGCGACTGGTGATGCCGCCGCCGGTGAGCAACAGTTCGACCGTCAGTGCGTGGCTTGCCACATTGTTGCAGATGCAGATGGCGAAGTTCTTGCCGGGCGCAATGCAAGCACGGGACCAAATCTTTATGACCTCGCGGGCCGCCAACTCGGTGTTATCGAAGATTTCCGTTATGGCGATGCTATTGTTGAACTTGGTGAAGCGGGCCAAGCTTGGACAGAAGAAACCTTTGTTGCATATGTGCAGGACCCAACCGGATGGCTGCGCGCGGCGCTTGATAACAACCGCGCACGGGGCAAAATGGCTTACCGTGTCCGTGACGCGCAAGACGCCGTTGATATCTATGCTTACCTCGCGACATTTGGCGCAACAGGTGAAGAGGCCGAAGCTGAGTCAAACTAAGGGCCAGTTTACGTTTAGGACTGGGGCCGCGCAGATGCGTGGCCCTTTTCGTTTCAAGTTGCACGCGTAGGTCACTTTCGTGTCAGTGCGATTGCGCGGAACGGATGCTTAGGCCACAACACCTCTCGAACACAGAGAGGTCCCATGCTGGACACCGCCGCCAGAAAATTGATTGATCCATCACTGAACGCGTTAGGGCGAAACCTAGCGGCGCGTGGTGTCACGGCAGATGGTGTGACGATTGCAGGTCTGGCACTTGGCTTGTTGGCAGCGCTGTTTATCGCAGTTGGTTGGCCATTGCTGGCGATGGTCCCGTTGCTCGCGTCGCGCATCGCAGATGGTCTAGACGGCGCTGTGGCGCGCGCATCAAAGACAACCGATTTTGGCGGCTACCTCGATATCGCCTGTGATTTTTTGTTCTATGGCGCCATCCCCTTTGCGTTTGTTTTGATGAACCCCACTGACAACGCAATCGCTGGCGCATTCCTGCTTATGAGCTTTTATTTCAACGGTACAAGTTTCCTCGGCTATGCCATCCTTGCGGAAAAGCGCGGGATGGAAACGTCAGCCCAAGGTATCAAGTCACTCTACTTTTCAAACGGACTGCTTGAAGGGACCGAGACCATCGTCTTCTTCGTGCTGTTGTGCCTGTTCCCCGCATCCTTTTCGATGCTCGCCTGGATTTTTGGGGCTCTTTGCTTTGCCACCGCAACCCTTCGTATTGTCGCCGCCCGGCGCGTATTCACCCCTAAGGAAGACTGATGAAACATCTCGCTTTGATTGCGGCCCTTATTGCCCCCACCTTCGCGCTTGCCAATCCGGACCCGTCGGACTGGGACGCTGTGACGGCTGAGGCCAACGGCCAGACCGTTTACTGGAACGCGTGGGGCGGATCGACCACGACCAATGACTTTCTGGCGTGGGTCGGGGATCGCGTATTGGAAGACTACGGTGTCGTGCTTGAGCATGTGAAGCTGACCGATACGGCGGACGCCGTAACGCGGGTGTTAAGCGAGAAACAAGCGGGCGAAGACGACGACGGTGCGATTGACATGATCTGGATCAACGGGTCAAATTTCGCGGCGATGAAAGACGCTGATCTGTTGTTTGGGCCTTATGCAGAACAACTGCCGAACTGGGCTGTCGTGGATGTTGAAGGCAAAACAGTTCAAACCGATTTCACGGTTCCGGTAGAGGGGTACGAATCGCCTTGGGCCATGGCGCAGGTCGTGTTCGTGCAAAACACCGCCACGATGCCAGATGCACTGGGCTCAATGGACGCGTTGTTGGAATGGGCGAAGGTGAATCCTGGTCGGTTCAGCTATCCGCAGCCGCCAGATTTCTTAGGCACGACATTCCTAAAGCAGGCGTTGGTTGATATTCTTGACGACCCCTCGGTGCTGCAAACTCCGGCTACAGACGAAAACTACAACGAAGTGACCGCTCCGCTTTGGGCATACCTTGATGCGTTGACCCCGCACCTTTGGCGGATGGGCCGCGCCTATCCCGCAACAGGGACAGCAATGTTCCCGCTGATCGCTGACGGTGAGCTGGATCTGTCGATTTCGTTCAGCCCGGGTGCTGCATCCACCGCAATCACAAACTTCGAATTACCCGATACGGTACGTACATTCGTGCTGGATAAAGGCACCATCGGCAACGCGTCCTTTGTGGCGATTCCCTACAATTCAGGTTCCGCAGCTGGTGCCATGGTTGTGGCGAATTTCTTGATGTCACCGGAGGCACAGGCCCGCGCGCAGGACCCCAATATCCTCGGTTATGGAACCGTTTTGAATATGGACGCTTTGTCCACCGATGAACGCGCAGCGTTCGATGCTTTGGAACTGGGCATCGCGACCCTGTCACCCGCTGAATTAGGCTCTGTTCAGGCGGAACCGCATCCCAGCTGGATGACACGCATCGCAGATGATTGGGCAGAACGTTACGGCACTGGGCAATAAGTCAGGGTCTGTAAAACGCAATCATGCTTCGTTTCCTCCCAGCGCTAACACTGCTTGCAATGCTGGGGCCCGTGGTCGCTGGCCTTTGGGGAACGGCGCTGCCCGCCTTCGGGCATTTGCCGGCAGCGGGTTTGGCGGGGCCATCCCTTGACCCATTCCGAAGCTTGTTCGGATGGGCCGGGCTCAGCGCGGCGGTTCGCCTATCTGTTATGACGGGTCTCATAGCCACAAGTGTGTCCCTCGCCATTGTCGTGTTCATCACTGCGGGCTGGTCCGGAACCCGATCATTTAGCGTGTTGGAACGAATGCTGTCGCCGCTATTGTCAGTCCCACATGCGGCGGCGGCGTTTGGTCTGGCATTCCTAATTGCGCCGTCAGGTTGGGTGGCGCGGTTGCTTTCCCCTGCGCTAACAGGATGGGACCGCCCGCCTGACTTGCTCATCGTGCAAGACCCACTCGGCCTTGCGATGATTGCTGGGCTGGTCGTTAAAGAGGTCCCGTTTTTGATGCTGATGACGATCGCAGCAATGGGTCAAGCGCAACCACGAAGATCGCTGCTTGTGGCACAGGCTCTCGGCTATGGACGACTGACGGGCTGGCTAAAAACAGTATTTCCGCGCGTCTACACGCAAATTCGCCTGCCCGTTTATGTCGTGATCGCCTATTCAATGAGCATCGTAGACGTGGCCGTCATCCTCGGCCCAAGCACGCCACCGACCCTTTCTGTGCAAATCGTAAAATGGATGAGCGACCCAGATCTTTCTATGCGTCTTACAGGCGCAGCAGCGGCGTTGTTACAACTTGCACTCGTCATTGGTGCGTTGGGTTTGTGGTGGTGCGGCGAACGCATCGTAGCGCGCCTTGGTCATCGGTGGATCATGTCCGGCGGCCGTGGGAAATTTGATGCGCCAATTCGGGCCTTCTCCCTTGGTTTAGGATCAATTTCTGCCTTCGCGATTCTGTTTGGCCTCGCAGGTTTGGCTGTCTGGTCTTTTGCCGCGTTCTGGAGTTTTCCAAACGTTCTTCCAGACAGCTTTACACTGCGCACGTGGGGCCGCCATGGTCCCGATGCGGTTGCTACTTTGGGGGAAACTTTTCTTGTTGCAGGTATCGCAGTGTTACTTGCGCTGGCATTGGTCCTTGGATGTCTTGAAGCAGAACACCGAAGCGGGCGCGGCCTGACGCGGCGCGGATTGTGGCTGTTGTATCTGCCGCTCCTCGTGCCGCAAACAGCGTTCCTACCCGGACTACAGACACTTCTTCTCAATCTCGGCGCCGATGTCGGGCGCTTGCCCGTTATTTTCGCCCATTTGGTGTTTGTGTTGCCTTACGTCTTCCTCTCACTTGGTGACCCTTGGCGGTCGTGGGATACTCGCTATGCCACAGTTGCGAGCGCCCTTGGCGCACGTCCATGGAAAGTTTTCTGGCAAGTGCGCTTACCGATGTTGCTGCGCCCGATCCTGACGGCGATGGCAGTCGGAATTGCAGTCTCTGTTGGTCAATACCTCGCGACTTTACTGATTGGCGGGGGTCGGGTTTCGACGCTGACAACTGAAGCCGTCGCGCTTGCATCAGGGGGCGACAGGCGCGCGATTGGCGTTTATGGCTTAATGCAAACGTTGGCCGCACTCGTGCCTTTTACGCTGGCGCTGATTATTCCGACTATACTTTGGCGTAACCGGAGGGGATTGCATGAATAAGGGTCTAATCCTGCGGAATCTGTGCATCTTGCGTGCAGGTATCCCACTGATTGAGGTCGATCATGCGATTGCCGCTGGTGAGGTTTTGACCGTCATGGGGCCGTCTGGTGTTGGAAAGTCGACGCTGCTTGCCTACATCACCGGAACTCTCGCACCTACATTTACGGGTATGGGGCAGGTCCTGCTGGACGGTGTTGATATCACGACAAAACCACCACATGCGCGTCGTATCGGCATCCTGTTTCAAGACGATCTGCTCTTTCCGCATATGTCGGTGGGCGCAAATCTGGCCTTCGGGATGCCCCCTGGTGGCGGCAAGGCTGCGCGGCGGGCGCAAGTGGAAGATGCGCTCGGCGACGTCGGGCTGACTGGTTTTGCTGATCGTGATCCTGCCACCCTGTCGGGTGGCCAAAAAGCGCGGGTCGCGTTGGTTCGAATGCTACTTTCAAATCCTTGCGCGCTATTGCTCGACGAAGCGTTTTCCCGTCTGGACGCCGACCTGCGCGCGCAAGTCAGAGATTTGGTTTTCCAGACCGCCAAGGAACGCGCCTTGCCGGTATTGATGGTCACACATGATATTGAAGATGCGCAGGCGGCGGGTGGCGCAGTTATTGAATTGGAGAGCCTTTCCAAGGGGTAAGCGATCAAGTCTGGCCACTATATGTCGTCTTTGAGCCAGCGATCTGTCTATTCCGTAGTAATCTGGAAACGTAACTTAAGGACTCCCATGGCCCACTTACTTGGCATCGACACAGGCGGCACATATACCGACGCGATATTGCTCGACGATGAGGCAGGCGTGATCGTCGCACGGGCAAAGGCCCTCACAACACGGCCAGACCTCTCGACAGGGATCGGGGCCGCGATTGACGCTGTCATGGAACAAAGTGGTGTTGCCCCGTCAGATGTGTCGATGGTGTCGCTTTCGACGACGCTGGCGACCAATGCATTGGTCGAAGGGCAAGGCGGGCGGGTGGCGTTGGTGTTCATCGGGTTTGATGAAACCGAATTGAAGAGGGCCGATCTGTCAGACGCATTAAACGGAGACCCGGTGATCTTCGCGCAAGGCGGGCACAGCCATGCCGGAACTGCCATCACCGACTTGGATACAGACGCAATTCGCCATGCGTTAGAGTCTCTTTTTGTCAAAGTTTCTGGCGTCGCAATCGCCAGTCGGTTCGCGACGCGCAATCCGTCTCATGAAATTACAGTGCGCGATATTGTGCGTGACGTTCTTGGTGTGCCCGTGACCTGTTCGCATGAACTTAGTCAGGCGCTAGGGGGGCCGAAACGCGCGCTGACAGCCGTTTTGAATGCCCGTCTCATCGGATTGATCGATCGCTTAATCGCGGCGACGGAGGCACACATTGAAGCGTTGGGGATCGACGCGCGCTTGATGGTCGTGCGGGGAGACGGCGCGCTTATTTCCGCGGAGCTGGCGCGAGAGCGACCTATTGAGACAATCCTAAGCGGCCCAGCAGCCAGCATCGCAGGTGCGCAATGGCTGACGGGGGCGAAAGACGCGCTTGTCAGCGACATCGGCGGGACAACAACGGATATCTGTGTCCTCAAGGACGGTGTTCCAAAGATCGATCCGCAAGGCGCGAAAGTCGGGAAGTACCGCACCATGGTTGAGGCGGTCGCGATGCGTACCTTTGGTTTGGGTGGCGACAGTGAAGTGTCTGTAATTGAGGGACTGGAAGGTGGGCTTCGACTTGGGCCGCGCCGCGTGATGCCAGTGTCACTGTTTGCGCGTGACTACCCCGAACTTGCGCACACCGCCATGGATCGCGCTTTGACGCTTGAGACGCCGTCAGAAGAGGCGACCCAGTTCGTGATCGCCCAGTGGGAGAAATTCCCTGACGGTCTGGACGCCCGCGAAGCGGCAGTTGCGTCGCGGTTGCGCGACGGCCCAGTGCGTTGGGTGGACGCCGTACAAAGCCGGATCGAAGGTCCGGCCTTGGCGCGTCTTGTGCAACAGGGATTGGTGATGATTTCAGGTGTTACCCCATCGGATGCGAGCCACACTTTGGGTCATATGGCAGATTGGGACACCAGTGCGGCAGAAAAGGCGCTGACGCTTTTCGCGCGACGGCGGATCGGCAGTGGTGATCGTCTGAGTTCTGGCGCTGAACCCCTCGCGCGCGCCATTATTGACAGGCTGACACAACAGACGACTTGGGCTTTGTTGGAGACTGCTTTGTCAGAAGAAGGGTGGGATGATCCGGCCCAATTGGCCCGCCATCCCTTGATGACAGCAGGGCTGAAGAACCACCAAAATATCGTGCGATTTGATGCAGGTTTGGCGATGCCAGTGATAGGTCTCGGGGCGTCTGCGCAGACTTATTATGGCGCGGTGGGCACACTTTTGGGCTGCCCCACGATCCTGCCCGACGATGGCGGTGTCGCAAATGCCATTGGTGCGGTCGTTGGTCAGGTCGCTATCCATGCCGAAGGAACAGTCACCAGCGGCGGCGCAGGTGCGTTTCGCGTCCACCTGCCAGACGGCCCAGCACAGTTTGGTGACAAGGACTCCGCTCTCACAGCTTTGCGATTGGCCCTGACCCAACAGGCGACTGAACAGGCTATCGCATCAGGCGTTGAAGAGGTCAGGATCACAGAAAGCCTCAACCTGCGAGAAGCACAGGTTGAGGCTCAGACGATGTTCATCGAAGCGACGTTGCGCATAACTGCCCGCGGGCGGCCGCGGATCACGACCTAACAATTGTCCCGCTCCGCGTTTTGACTATTCTACCGCTTCGCGATTTGACTATTCTGCCGCTTCGCGGCGGGGCAACACCCAATCGGGGCGGATAAAGTGGCATGTGTAACCGTGGGGAACACGCTCAAGATAGTCCTGATGCTCAGGCTCGGCCTCCCAGAACTCACTCACGGGGTCCAGCTCAGTGATAACCTTGCTCGGCCAAAGTCCCGATGCATCCACATCCTTGATCGTTTCTTCGGCGACAGATTTTTGGTCCTCATCCACATAATAAATGGCTGACCGGTAGGACATTCCGCGATCGTTGCCTTGTTGGTTCATGGTCGTCGGATCGTGGATTTGAAAGAAGAATTCCAAAAGCCGACGATAGGTCATTTGTGTCGGATCAAAGTTAATCTCGATCCCTTCGGCATGGGTCCCGTGGTTGCGATACGTCGCATTGGCGACATCGCCACCCGTATATCCAACCCGCGTTGACACAACGCCGGGCAGCTTTCGGATCAAGTCTTCCATGCCCCAAAAACATCCACCGGCCAGCACTGCGCGTTCAGTATTTGACATTTAAGCATCCTCCACTTGGTTACAGAATTCACCGTAGCCTTCGGCATCCATATCAGCCTTGGCAATAAATCGCAGCGACGCCCCGTTGATGCAGTACCGCAGCCCGCCTTGATCTTGTGGTCCATCAGGAAACACATGCCCAAGGTGGCTGTCGCCATGGGTCGAACGGACCTCGGTGCGGATCATACCCAGCGTGTTGTCGGTCAATTCATTGACGTGAGCGGGTTCAATCGGCTTGGTAAAGCTTGGCCAGCCGCAGCCAGATTCATACTTATCAGATGACGCGAACAGCGGCTCACCTGAAACGATATCGACATAAATGCCGACCTCTTTGTTGTCCAAATATGCGCCCGTCCAAGGACGTTCAGTGCCGCTTTCTTGCGTCACATGAAACTGCTCCGGCGTGAGAGTCGCGACAACGTCTGGGTTCTTGCTGTATTTGGCCATGGTGAAATACCCCTTATCACTGCGTTAACCCATGATATGGGATGATTCGAGTGAATTACCAGTTTCCTTACAGTTCGCTCACCAACCCGCGAGGAACCGATTGTGTCCGCCGAATTGACTAGTTTTTTGGCTGATCCAACAGCGACGTTTCGCCAATCTGGGCAAGCGTAACGCTCGTCTCGGTTTTTAAGACATCCCACAGG
>JAGGNB010000198.1 GCA_017886375.1 Octadecabacter sp. | reverse complement strand
GACCTTGTTCACAATACACCTTAGCCCTGCCGCAACACCCATCGTGCGGTCCGGTAACCCCTTTTAAACGCCAGCCCCATATCTTCACCCTTGGTTAACCCGCGCGGTCCATCACACTGCGCGCCATGGACGATGAAACGGCAGCCGGTCTCCGCGACCACCTCGCCCCGCACAGAGATACTGGCGGCAACAGGTGCAGAGACGGGTCGCAGCGCACAGACCCTGAAGGATACGTCCCTTCACGGCCCCGCCTTTTGGCAAACACACAAGCCCCGCACGACAATACCCCTGACGGCTCACGCCGCCTCAGGCCATTCTTGCTGCGCCCATCTTCATCTTGGCAAAAACAACTCAAACCCCGACGCCGGCATCAATCGCCAAGGGTGTTTTAATTGGCAGGGTCAGCAACTCATCCAACTTCGGTCAGTCGCCGATCACCGCGCGACACAAAACGATGTTGTCCCGCTCCAGATCATCACCCCAGATCAATTCTGCACTGCTGTCCCACGAAATCGCGTCATACCCGTCTTTGGGGCCAACATCGCGTTCCGAATGGACCGTGGCACTGGCCCAATCGCTGTCGTCGAAATCAACAGACGTCCAATCGGCAGGAACAACTTGGGTTTCAGACGCACAAGCCCCGACACCGACCTGCGGATCGTCGGAGTCCTCGCAAGACACATCAACTGGCGCATATTGCGCGATCAGACACCGCCAACTTGCATCCGTCACACCCAAAACATCGCTGTTTGCATCCTTGAACTGCGCAATCGCACCACCATCACCCATCTGTTGATTGCGTTCGCCGATATATTCCAGCCCAGTATCATTTTCCATGAAATCGCGGAATTCGAATGCGACGGTCATCGGCAAGTCGGCGTTGAACGTGATCCGCTCCCCGTTAAACGACCGCTCGGTGTTGTAGGCTGTGCTGTCTTCATACAATGGCGCGCCGTCAACAGACATGGCAAACCAATTGTCGACCCAGATCTCTGCACTGACAGCCGTGCTGCCCGAACCGCCAAGGTCGGCCTCCGTCACGCCGCGATTCTGGGCAAACACAGGGCTCAGCGCGGCAAGGGTTAATGTGGCGATGGTCAGCGGAATTGCGATTTTCATAGGTTTCTCCCGTTACATACTTTCCAATTATACGCAGGCCCCGCCCGGTTCCGTCGCCCCCGATTGACCCCTTTGAAATCATCAGGCATCTATCGGCCATGGACTGGTTGAAAATCATACATATTCTCTGCGTTATGGGTTGGATGACGTCGATCTTCGCCGTTCCGCGCGCGCTGATCTATTGGAAACGCGATTTCGCCAACACAGGCGAAAACGGCGCTCAGCCCAGTCCCATAGGTGATCTGACCTACCGCCTTTATCGCTTCTCTGCGGGCCTCATGGTCATCGCCCTGATCACGGGCATCTGGCTTGGCGCCGCTGTCTGGGCGTTTGACACATGGGTGATCGTCAAGCTCGCCCTCGTGTCAGTGCTGGTGGCACATTACATGATGACAGGCGGCATGGTCATGCGGGCGCGCCGCGGCATTTTTAATGAAAGCGATTTCTACCTGCGCGTGTTCAATGAGGCCAGCGTCGTCGGTATCATTGCCATCCTCTGGGTCGTTGTGGTCAAACCTTTTTAACACTTCTTCCAAGGATTGACGAACCGCCCACGTCATACCTTAGTGATGCGCATGACAGTCAGTGATGAAGATATGGCCTTGGCGGCCCAAAACGGAGACGGGCAGGCATTCGCCAGCCTGATCGCCCGTCAGTATGACCGCCTGTTCCGGCTGTGTTTCCGCCTGACCGGATCCAAGCACGAAGCCGAGGATTTGACCCAAGACATCTGCGCCGCCCTGCCCGCGAAATTATCAAGCTACAAACGGCAATCAAAAGTCACCACATGGCTCTACCGTGTCGCCGTCAACGCCGCCCACGACCGCCGCCGCAAACAGGCAACCTACGGGCGCGCGTCTGACGGTTGGGGCGACTGGGAACTCAACCGCCAAGCGGTGATTGAAGAAAACCAAACCCGCGCCGATTGGCTGACAATCGCAATGGGGTCCCTGCCGGTCGATCTGCGTGACACGTTGGCCTTGGTGCTGGATGATATGACCCACGCAGACGCCGGCGACATCTTGGGCATTTCAGAAGGCACGGTCTCATGGCGCCTCTCCGAGGCCCGCAAACATCTGAAATCCCTTAAGGAAAAGGAGGGCGTGGTATGAGCGATGATTTCAAAGACAAGTTTGACCTGGACGACCTCAAGTCCGCAATGAACGCCGCAACGCCCACGCTAGATGCCGCGCGTAAGGCGGAAAATCTTGCCCTTGCGAACAAAAATTTCGCTGATATCCAAGGATCGCGGATCGCCGCCCGTCACACTCCCAGACCCAACAAATGGACTGGAGTTATGACAATGCTAAACACCCTCACATCCCGCGCTGGCCTCACGGTCACCACCGCAATCGTTGCCTGCGGCTTCATGATCGGCACGCCGCAAGGGCGCGATATCCTGAACCTCGCTCCGACAGCCAGATTGGCGCAGCCAACGCCACCAGACGCGGCCGTGCTCGATCCAGCTGGATCTGTTTCCGTCGCGCCAGCACTGGCTGATGAAACCACAGATGACGCTAACGTCGCGGCCTTGGCCGAACCAGTGATGGAAATGGCCCCCGCTGTAATGTTGTCGGAATCCCGCAGCCGCGAAGAAGCGGACTCCGCTATCGGCAACCCTGCCACCGCCGCGCCACTGTCCCTGACCCGCGCCGCACCAACGAACGACTTAGTGGCCGAAGGCATGGCACTGGGCCAAGTAGTATCTGCACCAGAACCAAACGTTGCGGGCATCGGTGAACCCGACACAGAATCCTTCGCCAACGACACCCCCAACCCACTGAAAATCACAACCGAAGAACCGGTCTCTACCTTCTCCATCGACGTGGACACCGCCGCCTATGCGCTCATCCGCTCGTCGCTTACCGCAGGCCAACTCCCCCCAACCGACGCCGTGCGGATCGAAGAAATGATCAACTATTTTCCCTACGCCTACCCCGCGCCAGACGGCCAGCCGTTCCAACCTACGATCAACGTCTTTGAAACCCCGTGGAACGCTGACACGCAACTGGTTCACATCGGTCTCCAAGGTGAAATGCCAAGCATTCAAGACCGCCCAGCGCTGAACCTCGTGTTCCTGATCGACACCTCCGGTTCGATGGAAAGCGCTGATAAACTGCCGCTGTTGCGCCAATCCTTCCGCCTGATGCTCGACAACCTGCGCCCCGAAGATGAGGTCGCAATTGTCACCTACGCAGGCTCGACCTCCATTGCACTTGAACCCACACAAGCAGGCGAACGCACGACCATCCTTGCCGCCCTAAACGCGCTGAATGCAGGTGGGTCGACCAACGGCCAGGGCGGTCTCGAACAGGCCTACGCACTCGCCGAAACCATGAAAACGGATGGTGACGTGTCCCGCGTCATCCTCGCCACGGACGGCGATTTCAACGTCGGCCTCAGCGATCCGCGCGGTCTTCAAGCCTACATCGAAGACAAACGCGATACCGGCACCTACCTCAGCGTGCTCGGCTTCGGGCGCGGCAATCTGCAGGACGCAACGATGCAATCCCTCGCCCAAAACGGCAACGGCACCGCCGCCTATATCGACACCCTGTCAGAGGCGCAAAAGGTCCTCGTCGACAACCTGACAGGCGCGCTGTTCCCGATCGCCAACGACGTGAAAATTCAAGTGGAATTCAACCCGAGCACCGTCGCAGAATACCGCTTGATCGGCTATGAAACCCGCGCGCTGAACCGCGAAGATTTCAACAACGATGCGGTGGATGCAGGCGAACTTGGTGCAGGCCACACGGTCACGGCGATCTACGAAATAACGCCCGTCGGCTCGCCTGCACAACTCAGCGATCCATTGCGCTATCAAGCCGCACAAACCGCATCAGACTCTGACGAACTCGGCTTCCTGCGCCTGCGCTACAAACTGCCGGGTGAAACCGAAAGCCGCCTCATCGAGACCACGATCCCCGTCCTCGACCGCACGCAACCCAATCAGGAGGCCAGCTTCGCCGCCTCTATCGCGGGCTTTGGGCAACTTCTGCGCGACGACACTTACCTTGGCGATTGGGGCTGGGACGACGCCATCGCGCTGGCAAACCAGAACCGTGGCGACGACCCGTTCGGTTACCGCACCGAAGCCGTCCAACTCATGCGCCTCGCCCAATCACTGAGCAACTAATTTCGTCTTTGCTTTAAAAATATCCCCGCCGGAGGCTGCACAACACAGCCTTCGGCGCACCTGTTTCAAGTCCCCATCACCTCGCGACCGATCAGAGTCAAAAAATTGCGCAATAGCGCTCATTTTTCACCGCCGCTTGTTACCGCCGCCCGCCATCAGGCGAGGCATAGAAATCACGCAAACTCTGGCCTTTTTCCACTTTGAATGGCCCGACTTCTTCCATGTCCTTAATGCGATCTAGCCGGAACATGCGGAAATCATTGCGCAATTCGCACCACCCGACAACGGTCCAAACCTTGCCCCAAAACCAAAGACCAAGCGGGCGGATCACCCGACGCGACGCGCCGCCGTGCTGATCGCCGTAATTCAAATCAAGCCGGATGCGCCCGTCTGATGCCGCCTCGATGCGGTCAATGCGCGCGCGAACCTCGTCTGTCATTTCGTTCGTCTGGAACGCATGAACCGGCACCGACGCCGCCCGCGCGCGGGCATCTTCCGGCAGGACCGCTTCGATCTTGACCAGCGCTTCTTCGGCGGCCGCAGCCATTTGCGCGCCGCCCCACGCGCGGATCATTCTGGCACCCGCCACCAGCGCGACAATCTCGTCTGAATTGAACATCAGCGGCGGCAGATCATAACCCGCCCGCATCACGTAGCCGACACCGGCCTCACCTTCGATTGGCACGCCAGACCCAATCAAATCCGCGACGTCGCGATAAATCGTGCGCTTGGTCACCTCAAGCCGTTCGGCCAATTTCGCCGCCGTTAGCAGCCGACCACCCCGCAGATACTGCACAATCTGGAAAAGGCGGTCGGCGCGTCTCATGCTTTACTCCTCAAGCGGCTTTGCCGAGTTCGAACAAACCCAGACGGTTCCCGTCAAGATCGCGGGCATACAGATAACGGCCCGCGGGAATGTCGATGACAGGGCTATCAACGGTTCCGCCGGCGACGGTCAACCGCGCTGCGGCGTCCTCGACGGTGTCAGACACCGTCAAATGCGTGACGGTCCCTCCGTCAGTGGGCGGTGTTCCAAGGCACAAATGCCCCCCCGCCCCCTCGTCCGCGCCATTGAAAACGGCAACCTCAAATGGCCCCATCCGCGTAATCTCCATGTTCCAGCCAAAGACTTCGCCATAAAAGGCACTGGCTTTTTTCATATCCGTCACTGGAATTTCGGTCCATGCTACGATTGGTTGGTGTGTCATTGTCTCATCTCCTTGGTTGTTGATGACACCTCTCTGACACACCCCTGCTGACAGCATACTGTCAGCATCATGTCAGCTTATCCAAGAAAGATTTTCGTCGGTGCGTGCGGCGGGATGATATTCGCCGCTGACCCAGCCTTTGTAGTTTTGCCGGTCCAGCAATCTGAAAAATGCAGGATAATCGAAATCGCCGCCACTTGGTTCATGGCGATCCGGCACACCGCCCACCTGAATATGCGCAACACGCGATTTCACTTTGTCCCAAGTGCCCGACACATCGCCGGTGATCTTTGCGGCGTGATAGGCATCAAATTGCAGGTGCAGATTTGGCGCCGCCACCTCTTCCAGCACCTCCATCGCAAGATCAAAATCATTAAGAAAATAACCCGCCATGTCGGTCTCATTGATCGGCTCAATCGTCAGGCTTTGACGTGGCGCAAACGCCGACGCCCATTTCAAATTCTGCACAAAACAGTGTCGTGCCGCTGGCCCCGCAGCAACACCGGCCATGATATGGACATGCTCTGCGCCCAGCGCGCCCGCATAGCGAACCGTGCGCCGGAACGCCTGTTGAAACCGCGCCTCCTGACCCACCACAGCCGCAAACCCGCGCGGCCCGTCGGGGTCGGCATAATTCGGCGGCGGGCAATTTATCAACGCCAAAGGCAGACCGGATCGCGCCAAAGCGGTGCCAAGTTTAGCCGCATTTTCGTCGTAGGGAAACAGGATCTCCACCGCCTCGAACCCCGCACGTTTGGCGGCCATCGCACGCTCCAACAGCGGATATTCAGTGAACAACATCGTCAGATTCGCGCAAAACTTCGGCACTAAACCTCTAAGTCCGCAGCTGGAATGATCGGGAAAAACGCACCACCTGACCGAATGCCAAACCAATCAACGTCCTCGTGTTTGGCCGTTTCACCAATATCCACCAGTCGATAAAACGACTTTCGATCAATCAAGGCTTCAAGGTTGCGGCGGATCAAAACATAGGGGCTCGGCTCCCCAGATTTGGCATCCCGCACAACGCGGATCGGGTGATCCGGCCCGGCGATTGCAAAATCACCCACGTTGGTTTCAAACCGCAACCCGTCTTCAACCTGCACAAAATCCACCGCCACGAACGGCGCGTCATCGACGGTGATGCCCACCTTTTCAACCGGCGTCACCAGAAAATAATCGTCCCCGTCTTTGCGAATAACTGTCGAAAACAGCTTCACCAGTTCGGGCCGCCCAATCGGCGTGCCCAGATAAAACCACGTGCCATCCCGCGCGATCCGCATGTCCA
>JAGGNB010000097.1 GCA_017886375.1 Octadecabacter sp. | reverse complement strand
TGGCTGGCCAGAAACGATTGATCTGCGCGGACGTCTTGGCACGGGCAGTACGGAGCGCGTGTTGTTGCCAATAGGTGGCGTGTCTACCGAAGTCAGCGGCATGTCCCTGAACGTACAATACGATGCGGCAAACGATGACGCATGGACAGGCGCGTTCGACATCACATCATTGGTGCGCGACGGGGTGTCGGTTGATGCATTGGCCCTGTCAGGTGGCGGCGTGATCGTGCCAAGCGGCGTGGGCGCCCTTGGCCGATTCACGGCTGATCTGAACTATGCGGCGCGCGGTCTTACGCTTGCAGACGCGACCCTCACAGAGGCGATTGGGTCCGACATTGAGGGCACTTTGGATTTCGGCCGCATCGAAGCGGAGCCGTTCATTGTTAATGCCTTAACGATCAACGGTGCGGGCATTCAGGCACAGGGCAGCGCGATGATTGAGGGGCTGGAGGAACGGTTCCGCACCCAAGCCGGCATTTCGTTTGAAGCCGAAGATTTTAGTCGTTTTGCGGCCCTGACGGGCCTTGATCTGGCAGGCCGCGGCACGGTGGACCTGTCGGGAACGGTGCAGCCTTTTGACGGCATATTTAACTTGGAAGTCGCAGCGCAGACCGATGGGCTTTCCATCGGGATCACGCAGGCCGACCCGCTTTTGGCGGGGACAAGCACGCTGACGCTAGGCGTGGAACGCGACACGGACGGTACACGGCTGCGCAGCATTGATCTGCGCAACGACGCGGTGCAGGCAACAGGCAACGCTGACATTACATCGCAAGCCACCAGCGCGAATTTCACCGCGCAGATCACAGACCTCAACCTTGTGACACCAACCCTGTCTGGCCCCGCGACGCTGACGGCAGACGTGCAAACCGATGCGCAAGGCGTGATCACACTGGACGCCGGTGTGAGCGCGCCGATGGCCGAAGCCTCAGCGCAAGGCAACGCCTCCCCGATTGAAGGTGGCTATGTTGTTCGCGCAGAAGCGGCGATCGCCGTGGATGAATTGAGCGCCTACAGCGATCTGGTGGGGCAACAGATTGGCGGCGGTCTGTCGGTTGCACTGGATGGCACATTCACCACCACCACGCGGGCGATGAACGCAGATGTCAGGGCCCGCACGCAAGACCTGCGCGCGGGATCAACCACACTTGATCGGGTGTTGGCAGGGCTTGGTCGGATCGACGCGGATGTCAGCCTGTCTGAGGCCGGACGCCTGCGTCTTGACGCCATTGACGTGGTGTTCCCGAACCTGACAGCTGGCGGCACGGTTGCCACGTCGGGAACGGACACAGTCGCCAATCTGTCCGTCCGGTTGCGCGACATTGCCCTACTGGTATCAGATTTTTCCGGCCCGCTGGTGGCTGACATCACGGCCCGCCAAGACGCGGATGGCTGGACCGTCACGGGGGACGCGACTGGCCCCGTGGGCACGGCGGCGCGGGCAACGGGGCGCGTTTCAAACGCTGGTCAGTTGAACATGTCGCTCACAGGGTCCGCACCACTGGACCTTGCCAACCTTTATATTGCACCGCGCCAGATCAATGGCCTCGCTAGGTTTGATCTGTCAGTTAACGGCCCGCCTGAATTGTCTTCGGTGCGCGGTCCTGTGACGATCAGCAATGCGCGATTGGCTGCGCCGAACCTGCAACAGGCTGTTGAAGACATTAACGGCACGCTGCTGCTTGCGGGAGGGACAGTTCGTCTTGATATTCGCGGCACCAGTGCAGAGGGTGGAACCGTAGCGCTATCGGGACCCGTTGATCTATCGTCGCCCTTTCAGGCGGCGCTGACAGCACAGCTCGGTGATGTTGTGCTGCGTGATCCGACGTTGTACCGCGCAACGGCAAATGGCCAAGTGACCGTGAACGGTCCCCTTGCTGGCGGTGCGGCAATCGCGGGGACAATCGATCTTGGGGCGGTCGAAGTGCAGGTGCCGTCCACTGGCGTCAGCGCTCTTGGCAGCTTGCCAGAGGTCACGCATCTTGGCCCGCGCATGGATATTCGCACCACCCTTGATCGCGCGGGCGTCGGTGGGACCCCGTCAACCGAACTCCAGACCCGCGCCGGCCCCGATTTTCCAATCAATCTGTTGATCCGCGCGCCGTCGCGTATCTTTGTGCGTGGTCGCGGACTGGACGCCGAACTCGGTGGCCAGCTTCGTCTAACCGGAAGCCTGAACGCGCTGGTGCCGATCGGGCGTTTTGATCTGGTGCGGGGCCGACTAAGCATTCTGGGCCAGCGGTTTGAACTAGACGAAGGGTTTGCCCAACTTCAGGGCGATTTCACGCCGTTCTTGCGCCTTGTCGCAACAACGGAAGCCGGCACTGGCACCTTGGTCAGCATCATTATAGAGGGCCCTGCCGATAACATCGACGTGCGGTTCGAAAGTGTCCCTGACCTGCCGCAAGATGAAGTGTTGGCGCAACTGCTGTTTGGTCGCGACATTTCATCAATCTCACCACTTCAGGCCGTGCAACTGGCGTCTGCTGTGGCGACCTTGGCGGGCAATGGGGGTGGCGGTGTGGTGGCAAACCTGCGCGAAGGGCTTGATCTGGACGATCTGGATTTCGTGACCGATGAGGACGGCAATGCCGGTGTTCGCGCGGGCAAGTATCTGTCCGAAAACATTTATACCGACGTCACAATCGGGGCGAGCGGAACATCCGAGATCAACCTGAACGTCGACATTGATCGCAATTTTACCGCCCGTGGGTCCGTTGGATCTGACGGGGACACCAGCGTCGGAATATTCTTCGAACGCGACTATTAACGCCTAGTCGTGAAACGGACAGGCGGCCATTTGATCAGGGCCACTGGTGTCCATGACAGGCCGATCACCCGCGCAGACGGCTTGCACTTTAGGGCAGCGGGTGCGGAACACACAGCCTGACGGCGGCGCCAGCGGACTGGGCAAATCACCCTCTAGTATGGGTCGAACGCGGGCGCGTTCAGCTTTGGGGTCGGGGATCGGTACCGAAGCGATCAAGGCTTGCGTGTAGGGGTGCGTCGGGGCGCGGCAGACCGCCTTGGACGGGCCGATTTCCATTGGGCGACCCAGATACATCACCACGATGCGATCAGAAATGTGTTTCACCACAGACAGATCGTGGGCGATGAAAATCATCGAAAGCCCCATGTCTTTTTGAAGTTCGGTCAGCAGGTTCACAACCTGCGCTTGCACCGACACGTCCAGCGCCGACACTGGTTCGTCACAAATCATCAGCTTGGGTTTCAGGATCAACGCACGCGCAATCCCAATGCGCTGACATTGCCCACCAGAAAATTCATGTGGATAACGGTTTATCAGGTTGGGTAGCAGCCCTACCCGTTCCATCAATTCGCCGACACGCGATTTGACGTCTTTGCGCGGCGTGTCTGGTTCGTGCGTCACCAAAGGTTCGGCAATGATATCACCAACAGTCATGCGCGGGTTGAGCGATGCAAGCGGGTCTTGGAAGACCATCTGCACGTCACGGCGATGTTTGCGGCGTTCTTGTCGCCCCATCGCCATCAGGCTTTGGCCCTTGTACAAAATATCGCCACCCGACACTGGAACCGTGCCAATGATCGCGCGGGCAAGCGTGGATTTGCCTGACCCGCTTTCACCCACCAGACCCAGTGTTTCACCGGGTTGCAGATCGATGCTAAGACCGGATACGGCCTGTAGTTTCAGCGACGGCGTCCATGGCCATGCATTTTGGGGCCGGACATCGAATGTCACCGACAGATCGCGGACCGAGAGGATTGGTTCAGACATTTGCCACCTCCGACAGCGTCGCATGGCAGGCGCGAAGGCGATCGTCGCCAACCGGTTCTTTTGCGGGTTTCGTGGTCACGCAGATGTCTTTCGCGATCTCGCAGCGCGGCGAAAACGGGCAGCCTTGGGGCAAGTTTGACATGTCGGGTGGTTCCCCCGCAATTGTCAGCAATTGATCATCATCGCGATCAAGGCGTGGCACGGCGCGCAGCAGACCCTTTGTGTAGGGATGCGTCGGGGATTCAAACACGTCATCGGTCTGTCCCTGTTCCATGATCTGTCCACCATACAGCACCAAAGTGCGATCGCAGGCGTCCGCCACGATGCCCAGATCATGGGTGATCAAAACCATCGCAGTGCCAAATTCGTCGCGAATATCGGCCAGCAATTTCATGATCTGCGCTTGAACCGTAACGTCCAAAGCGGTCGTGGGTTCATCGGCAATAAGCAAACGTGGACGACACAGCAGCGCCATCGCAATCATGATCCGCTGGCGCATACCGCCAGAAAATTCGTGCGGATACATGTTGATGCGGGTTTTGGCATCCGGAATGCGCACCGCATCGAGCATGTGGACCGCTTCGGCCACGGCCGCACGTTTGCTCATCCCCTTATGGAGCTGCAAAACCTCGGCCATTTGGTTGCTGACGCGAATGTAGGGATTGAGCGATGTCATTGGGTCCTGAAAGATCATCGCAATCTTTTGCGCGCGAACTGTGTTCAATTGGCGCGGTGTCAGGGCCAGCAAGTCAGTGCCATCAAACACCGCCTTGCCCGTCGCGCCGCCGTTCTTGGCCAATAGCCCCATAATGGCGAACGCCGTCTGGCTTTTGCCCGACCCGCTTTCGCCGACAATGGCCAGTGTTTCGCCTTCATCAATGGCAAATGACAGCCCATTCACCGCGTGCACGGGGCCGTCGTTGGTGCGAAACGTCACCGTCAGGTCTGAAACATCTAGCAGCATTTAGCGGTCCTTCGGGTCTAGTGCGTCGCGCAGCCCGTCACCCACAAAGAAAAAGGCGAACAGCGTGATAAGGAAGAAACCAAGGGGGTAAAACAGCATCCACAGCGTGCCATTGGTCATCTGGCTCGCGCCCGCATTGATCAGCGCACCGAGCGACGTGTTGGGTTCTTGAACGCCTAGGCCGAGGTAGGAAATGAAGCTCTCAAAGATGATCATTTCAGGGACCAGCAGCGTCGCATAAACGATCACAATGCCCAGCAAGTTCGGAATGATGTGGCGCAGGATTATGGTGAAGGGGGACACCCCCGTGGCAATCGCCGCCTCAACGAATTCTTTGTTCTTGATCGTCAGCGTCTGACCCCGCGCAATCCGCGCCATATTGAGCCATGAGATCAACCCGATGCCAATGAACAGCATCAAGATCGAGCGCCCGAAAATGACCAGCATCAGGATCAGCACAAACATGAACGGAATCGACATCAAGATATCGACGATACGCATCATGATGCCGTCCGTGCGCCCACCGACGTAGCCCGCAGTCGCGCCGTAAAGCGTTCCAACGACCACTGCGACCAGCGACCCGACAATCCCGACCAACAGCGAAATCGACGTGCCCTGCACCGTGCGTGCAAACAGGTCGCGCCCATCGATGTCAGTGCCGAAATAATGGCCTGAGCTGAGCGATGGAACGCCCTGATAGGCGTTCGCCCCCATCAGGCTGAAGTCCACGTAGTCCGGTTCAAACTTGGCGAATAACCCGCCAAACAACGCAAAGGCGCAGATGGCAATCAGTACGAACAACCCTGCAACCGCGGCTTTGTTGCGAAAGAACCGCACGCGGGCGTCTTCCCACAATGATCTGCCCCGAACCTGCGCAAGGTGTGCAGTTTCTTCCAGCATTTTTACGTCAGTTTGCGTAATCATCCCAGTCTCCCTTAGTACCGGATCTTCGGGTCGATCCATGCATAAAGCACGTCGACCAGAAGGTTGAACAGGATTGTCAGCGCACCGACCAGAATGGTGATGCCCATAATGACTGCGTAGTCACGGCTGAAAGCGGAATTCACAAAGAATTGCCCAATGCCACCGGTAGAAAACGCCACATCAACGACAACCGATCCGGTGATCATCCCCACGACCGCAGGACCGAGGTAGGAAATCACTGGCAGCAACGCAGGCTTGAGCGCATGGCGGAAAATGACGCGGCGCATGGGCAGACCTTTGGCCATCGCGGTGCGGATAAAATTGGAATTCATCACTTCGAGCATGGACGACCGAGTGATCCGCGCAATGGAGGCCATATACGACGTGGACAGCGCGATGACCGGCAGGATCAAGTAATCAAATCGCACGGCACCGCCGAATGGATTGTTGAAACACAACCGATCCCCGGCATCGCACGCATCAATCAGCAAGCCACCTGACCAACCGCCACCGGGCAACCAGCCGAGGCCAAGCGTAAACAGCAACACCAGCATTGGCGCCATCACAAAGTTCGGCAAAGCTTGTGCGCCGATGGTGATGCCAACGGCCAAGTAGTCCAGCCACGTATTCTGGCGGATCGCCGCCGCCACACCAAGCGAAACACCAACAACCACGGCCACAAGCGCGGACCACGCACCATAGGTCAGCGTCACAGGAAAACCTTGGGCGATGACGTCGTTGACCGTGCGGTCACGGTATTGAAATGACGGGCCAAAATCGAAATGGAAGACGACGTTTTTGACGTAACTGAACATCTGCACGATGTAGGGCTGATCAAGGCCGTAGCGGGCTTCGATATTGGCCAGTACCGCGGCAGGGGGCGGGCGTTCACCGCCGAACGGGCCACCGGGGGCCGCGAACATCAAGATGAACGAAAAAATAATGAGGATCAGCAAGGTCGGCACGGCGATCGCCAGCCGTTTTGCAATGAAGCTATACATCAGGTGTCCTTTGCAAGGTCCCGCGCCACCGAAATGGTGGCGCGGGCTTTTTTAGACGGTCGAAACGCTACTCGCTCGCGCTGATGTAGAGGTCTTTGGAATACCAGTTCTGCAACAGGTTTTCCGTTGGCCAGTTTTCCATGTCCGGCGCGATCATCCGCACGGATGCGTAGTGATAGATCGGCAGGAAGTAGGCGTTGTCGGACGCGATCTGTTCCATCTCACGGTACAGCGGCATGGCATCTTCGGCGAACTTTGCTTCTTGTGCCAATGCGTCAATATCGGCATCGATGTATTTGCCGTCGTTGTAGGCGGATCCAGATGTCAGAAGGTCCGTATAGGTGGACGGTTCGTTGTAATCCGCACACCAGCCGGAGCGCGCAACTTCGTAGTTCTGCTCACCGCGGGTATCAAGGAATGTGGCCCATTCTTGGTTCGCCAAGGTAACGTCGACGCCCAAGGTCTGTTTCCACATCTGACCAACCGCCACGGCCACGGATTGGTGGCTGTCGGATGTGTTGTACACAATCTCCACGGTCAGCGGGTTGTCGTCCCCGTAGCCTGCCTCGGCCATCAACTCGACCGCCATGGCGTTTCGCTCATCCTGGGTCATGGATGCCGCTGCAATTTCTGGCTGCTCCCATCCGGCAATGGCCCAGTGCGTCAATGTCCAAGATGGTCGTTGACCACCAGCCAGCACGTTGTCGGTGATGATGTCGCGGTTGACCGCAAGGCTCAGCGCTTGGCGTACACGCACATCTTTAAGGGCCTCTGGACCACTGTCGGACTGGTTGAACTGGTAATAATATGTGCACGAAGACGGCAGACTCAGCGCCTCACCGGGATATTCAGTATTAAGGCGTGGGAACTGACCCGCAGGCACGTCCATCACAACATCAATTTCGCCCGCCAAATAGCGTGTGAGCGCTTGGTTGGAATCGTTGATGATCAGCGCTGTGATCTCTTCGATGATGGTGTTGTCATTGTCCCAGTACATCGCATTGCGCGACCGCACGAGCTTTTCTGCTGGCACGTAGTCGGACAGAACATAGGCACCGTTGGACACCATGTTTTCGGCGCGGGTCCACTCATCGCCATGCGCTTCGATGGTGGCGCGGTGCTGCGGGAACGTCGTCGGGAACGTGGTCATCTGCGGGAAATACGGACGCGGTGCGTCGATTTTATAGACAACGGTGAAATCATCAGGTGCCGAGATACCCAGCGCGTCCAATGGCATTTCGCCAGCGGTGACTGCGGCTGCATTTTCGACGCCCATGACTTCGAGGTACCACGCATATTCCGATGCGGTTTCAGGGTTGGCAGCGCGTTGCAGGCCATAAACAAAATCGCCCGCGACGACCGGATCACCGTTCGACCACTTGGCATTTTCACGCAGGGTGAACGTATAGGTCAGGCCATCCTCGGACACCTCAAAGCCAGTCGCCACACCAGGCTGAACTGTGCCGGTGGCGTCTTCGGTCATGAGACCTTCAAACAGGTCACGGGCGACAGATGCACCTTCGACGTCTTCAACCAAAGCAGGGTCGATGGACGGAAAATCATCCAAGACTGAATAGGTGAACGACTGATCAGACGCGAGCGCGACGCCCGTATCTGGGTGCGTTGCATGGCCATCAGCCAGCACGGCACCGCCAGTCGCAATCAGCAACGCCGCAGTCGAGGCGAGAAGTTTTGTTTTAAATGTCATGTATTTACTCCCAAAGATGGATGGCCCATCTGGTTCTATCGATTTGACCATCATTGATAGGATCAAGTGATTACTCACGAGATTGGGGCGATCTTTGTGGGAGTCGCTACGGAACGCAAGGCTTGATATTGATTGACCCCACGAAACCCGATGGGCTTTGGAGCGCCCCAAACAATGAAAGCGCGGGATATTACCCCCGCGCCCACATCTTGGTCATTTAGTGTAGAAACCAGACCTAGGCTGGCGACAAGCCGCGCAACCTCTCAGAGCGACGGCGCAACATTTCCACCACGATCAGTAGGACAACAGACACGGCGATCAGGATTGTCGCAACCGCCAGAATAGTCGGGCTGATTTGTTCGCGAAGGCCGGTGAACATCTGCCAAGGCAGCGTTTTTTGTCCAGCGGAACCAACAAAGAGAACGACCACGACTTCATCAAATGATGTGATGAAGGCGAACAGACCACCCGACACAACACCGGGCAAAATCAACGGCATCTGAACCCTGAAGAACGTCGTCACAGGGTTCGCGCCCATGTTTGCCGCGGCCCGCGTCAAGGATTGATCAAAGCCAACAAGCGTCGCAGTCACGGTGATGATGACGAATGGAATGCCCAGCGCCGCGTGCGCCAGAACCACACCCCAATAGGTCCCCGTCAACGTGAACGGCAGATCGATCCGTCCGAACGGCGTCGGGATGTAGGGGTTGGAATAGAAGAAATACATGCCAGTCGCCGAGATGATCAACGGCACAATCATTGGCGAAATCAGGATCGCCATGATCGCTCGGCGAAACGGCACATGGCTCTGTGACAGGCCAATTGCCGCCAACGTTCCGAGCGAAACCGACAGGAACGTGGCCACCGGTGCAATCTTGAGAGAGTTCCTCAGCGCGAGCTGCCAGTCGGAACTGGTAAAGAAATCCTGATAGTGTTTGGTCGAGAAACCTGCAGGATCCAGCGACAACATTTCTGGCGTAAACGTGAAGAAATTCTCCGCGTTAAAAGACAGTGGAATGATGACGACGATTGGCGCGATCAGGAAAAAGAAGATCAACCCGCAGATTACGCGAAAGCTATAGTACCAAATCCGTTGGCCTGTGGTCGCATATGCTGGCAATGCAGACATGTCTCAGCCCCCCAATTTTACGTTATCGATGCCGACGATCTTGTCGTACATCCAGTACAGCCCCATCACGATCACCAGCAAAATGGTGCCCAATGCGGCCGCGAGGCCCCAGTTAAGCGAGCTGGAGATATGGTAGGCAATCCGGTTCGAGATGAAGACACCTTTGGTACCGCCAACCAATTCAGGAGTGATGTAATACCCAATCGAAAGAATAAACACGAGGATACAGCCCGCACCGATGCCCGGCACCGATTGTGGGAAGTAGACCCGCCAGAACGCTGTCCAGTTCGTCGCACCCAGTGATTTCGCGGCCCGCAGGTAAGAAATCGGGATTGTTTTCATAACTGAAAACAGTGGTAAAATCATGAACGGCAGCAGAATGTGCGTCATTGCGATGATAGTACCTGTTTGGTTGTTGATCAGCGCAAGACGCTCAAAGCCCGCGACGGCCCAATCCATATATAGCCCGTCCGTGCCGCCCCAAATCCCGTTGATCACGTTCCACACCCATGTGATGACATTCACGAAGGCGTAACAAATGTTCAGCAGACCCATGAAGACAGGGTCGAGCAATTGGCCAAACCAGGTGGAATGATACCAAACCAGTGTATCGTTGATCACACCTTGTTGCTGCAACAGGACTTTCCATGCGGATGTACGCACCAGCAGTGATGTCCAGAAGGGCAACAGAACGAGGATCATAAGCAAGTTGGCTTTGCGCGCCGGCAAGTTCGCGAGCAGCCAGGCAATCGGGTAGCCGAGCAGGACACACATGCCCATGATTGATCCCGACATAATCATCGTGCGGATGAACAGCGTGATATAAATCTGCTCGTTTTCGGGGCGCACTTCAGCGCCCTCAGCACCCTTAAACCGGTCAACAGAATTCAGGAAATATCCGTTTGTGTATTCGGGAGAATAGATTTTAACGACCTGCCAGACCTCGGGATCGAGCCAATCCTCATCAACATCTGCAAACTGGTCGCGCAGGGATACGAGCGGAACGCCGGACAGATCCAGCGCGACGGGCGGTTCAGCGCCCTCGGTCACCTCAAGGTACAGCGACGTGAAAACAAAGTTCCACGGAACTTCTTCTGCGGGCACGTCCTCTTCGGTTTCTATGATCATCGCCGCCCATGCATCATAGGTATTGGCGGTCATCGGCAAAGCGGCGCGCACGGTGTCGTCCGCCATCCAAGCAGCCCATTGCGCAGGGTCAGCGTAGGCTGGATCAGCGGCCTGAATTGCGTCTGTGTAAGTATCGGTATCAAACCGTCCAACGCCGCGGCCGGATTTACGAAACAGGGACGAAATACCCGTCATTTCATAGTTCAAACGGCTGCCCAAACGCGTGTGGGTCTTATATTCGGTCGCCAGCACCATATCGAAATAAAGCGCGGTGAACACGTCCTCGTCGGGGGCTTGCCCGGACTCACTGTCCCACCCATCGAGGGTGGCGACTGTGCGCGGCAGCGTTTCAACGACGATCTCGTTTTCGACCGACCGGAACAGCATGTCGGCGATGGGCATCACAAAGGACACCAGAATAAAGATCAGAAGCGGGGCGATGAGCATCAACGCACGCAGTTTCTGGCGGCGCAATGCGCGGTTCAGTGACGCCTTAAGCGGTCGTCCGTCTGCTGCCAAAACCAATGTCACGTGTGCCACCCCTATTCAGAAAAAGGATGGGGCGCAGCCAAGCCGCGCCCCAAAGATAGTTGTTACTGCGACAACCAAACCTGGAATTTTGCATCCAGATCGTCACGGTAGTCAGCCCACCATGTGTAGTTATACAGGAACGTGTTCGTCGCGTTCGCTGGATCGGTTGGCATATGCGGCGCCATATCGATGCCCAAAGTCGCGTGCTGGCCTACCAGCGGTGCGGAAGACGCACGTGCCGGACCGTAAGCGATGTATTTGGACTGGTCTGCAAGACGCTGTGTGTCAGTTGCGAAACGGACATAGTCCAAAGCACGTGCTTCACGCTCAGGTGTCAGGCCAGCTGGAATGATCCAACCGTCAAGGTCAAACACTTGTGCGTCCCAAAGCATTGCGACCGGCTGGTCCTGCTCTTCGATCAGCGAAAACAGACGACCGTTGTAGGTGGAACCCATGACGACTTCGCCATCAGCCAAAAGCTGTGGAGTGTCGGCACCAGCAGACCACCAGATCACGCTGTCTTTGATGGTGTCGAGCTTGGCAAATGCCTGTGCCTGACCTTCTTCTGTTTCCAGAACGTCATATACGTCGCCCTTGGCTACGCCGTCACAAAGCAACGCCCATTCCATGTTGTTGATCGGACGCTTTTCCAGCGAACGCATGCCTGGGTATGTTTCTGTGTCAAAGATCGCGCAAACATCTGTTGGCGCTGTGTCGCCGACAAGGTCCGTACGGTAGCCGAAAGTTGTCGAATAAACGATCTGCGGGATGAAGCAGTCGGATACCAGAAGGTCGCCGAAATCTTCGGTTGGCGTGGAACCGTCATCACCTGGTGCAAGCTGTTCGTCAAAGTCGATTTCCAGCGCAAGGCCTTCGTCGCAAAGACGGATCGCATCGGATGCAACCACATCAACCACGTCCCACGTGACGTTGCCGGCTTCGTTCATCGCACGAAGTTTCGCAACTGCTTCAGCAGAGGATTCGTCGTTGATGATCGTGACGCCAGTCATCTCAGCATATGGAATGTGATAGGCATTTTCTTGCGAGGACGAATAAGCGCCGCCCCAGCTGACGATGGTCATCTCATTAGCCATATGACCGTCTGCAACCGCGAGTGAGGCGGACAGCGTCAGGCATGTGGTTGCCATCAGTTTCATAGTCGTTTTCATTGAAGTCTCCCATTGATTTGCCCGGTTTTTGTCGTGTCAGCGCGATTGTCCGGGCGACGGTCGCGCTGTTTCCTTTTGGGGCGCAACGCTTACGCGTCGAGCGCCCTGCAATCTTGTGCGAGCCAACCTATTTCGATCATCTCGCCAGGCTTCAGGCGTCTCTGATCCGGCGCGTTGCGCGTCTTGATCACGAAATCTTCTTTGCCAGCCACCCTCAGACGCGTCCGAAAGATATCGCCCATATAGATGAACTCAAGCACTTCAGCCTTCAGGGTATGTGCGTCCTCTTTAAGCCGCGTGCGGTCGAATTCGACACGTTCAGGACGGATCGAAACCTGCGTGCGCTGGCCAACCTCAGATACGTTAACTGGCACGGCGTCGATAATGTCGCCGCTATCAAGTCTCACAATGCACGTGTCACCCTGAATTTGCTGAACGACACCATCCATTGTGTTGTTTTCGCCAATAAATTGCGCCACGAAACTATTCTGCGGCTTCTCGTACAATTCATCTGGTGCTGCCAATTGCTGAATGCGGCCATCGTCAAAGACGGCAACGCGGTCCGACATTGTCAGCGCTTCGGTTTGGTCATGGGTTACGTAAACGGTCGTAATGCCGAGTTCATGTGCCAGATTGGTAATTTCAAACTGCAAGGTTTCGCGCAGCTGTTTGTCAAGCGCGCCAAGCGGTTCATCCATCAGCACCAGTTCGGGTTCAAACACCAGCGCACGCGACAACGCGATCCGCTGCTGTTGGCCACCGGACAATTGCGCCGGACGCCGTCCTGCAAAATCCTGCATCTGAACCATGCCCAAAGCGCGCATGACTTTTTCTTCTCGTTCGGACTTGCCGATCTTGCGCACTTCCAACGGGAAGGACAGGTTTTCTGCCACCGTCATATGCGGGAACAGGGCGTAGTTCTGGAACACCATGCCGATGCCGCGCTTGTGCGGTGGAATGTTATTGATCGAAACACCGTCCAGTAAAATATCGCCGTGTGTTGCGGTTTCAAATCCTGCAAGCATCATCAGGCAGGTGGTTTTGCCTGACCCCGATGGCCCAAGCATTGTTAAAAATTCGCCCTTGGGCATCGACAGGTTCAGGTCTTTTACAACAAGAACCTCACCGTCATAACTTTTCTGGACTCTCTCGAACGCCACAAATGCCGATTGATTGTCTACCATCGAGAACTTTTCCCTTTCGGATCAGTCTATATGCGATCAGTGCAGAAAATCGCTAACTTGGAGGTCAGCCTGATAGACCGCGAACAGGATTACAAGCGTGTTTCCGAAGGCAAATGTCGCGTCTTGCGTTGTTTTTTAAGTCGATTGTCCCGCAACACAACCCATAGGCCATGCGACTTGTCGACGTGCGACCAAACCGGCAGCACGCCAACATTTTATAGTTCTATCCGACCACGTTGAAATCCGGTCCATATGGATAGCCGGTGATGTTTTCGTTGCCGTCGTCTTTGATCACAAGAATGTCGTGTTCGCGGTATCCCCCTGCCCCGGGATTGCCGTCACCGATGGTCAACATCGGTTCCATTGAAATGACCATTCCTGGTTCCAAAACTGTGTCGACATCTTCGCGCAACTCGAGCCCCGCCTCACGCCCATAGTAGTGCGACAACACCCCAAACGAGTGGCCGTAGCCGAACGTGCGGTATTGCAGCAACTGCCGCTCTGCAAAGAAGTCGTTGATCTTGTGTGTGATGTCGCTGCATTTCGCACCGGGCACCAACAGGGACATGCCGTATTCGTGGGCGGCGACATTGGCCTCCCAGATTTTAAGACTGGCATCGTCCACTTCGCCAACGAACATGGTGCGTTCAAGGGCGGTATAATAGCCTGAAATCATCGGGAACGTATTGAGGCTGAGGATATCGCCCCTTTCAAGCTTGCGGGATGTGACGGGGTTGTGCGCGCCGTCCGTGTTGATGCCCGACTGGAACCAAACCCACGTGTCGCGGTATTCAGCATCCGGAAAACGCCGCGCGATTTCCAGTTCCATCGCATCACGACCCGCCATGGCAACGTCAATCTCACGCGCGCCAACTTTGACAGCCTCTTTGATCGCGTAACCACCGACATCGGCCACGTTGGCACCTGCACGGATCAATGTGATTTCTGCCGCGGATTTGTGCATCCGCTGCGTCATCGTCGTTGGCGCGATATCCATCGACGACCTTGGCGTCAGGAACTCGTCCAGCAGCGCCTTTTGAGCAAGGCTCAGATGGTCGCCCTCATAGCCAATGACCTTGCCGGAGCCCGCGACAGATTGGATCGCACGCCAGTAGTTGTTCCGCTGCCAGTCCGTATAGGTGATGTTGTCGCCAAACCCACGACGCCACGGCTGTGCTGCGTCAATGCCCGCTGACATCGTGACGTTGTCAGTTGCGGTGACGACAAGTGCATACGGGCGGCCAAACGCACAATATAGAAAGCCGGAATAATAGGCGATGTTGTGCATCGATGTGAAAACACAGGCATCGACACCCAAGTGCGCCATGCTTGCGCGCAATTTGGCCAAGCGGCCTTCGTATTCAGCGTCGGCAAACGGGAGAACCTTATCCCCTTGGTGAAAACGGTAATTCTGTGGACGATCCATTCAAGGACTCCTTCAATCAGCAAACCTATGCTTTGCAAGGAGGCGCGAACCTCCCCTTGCGCGGTGAAGCGACAAAACAAGATCCCGGCGTTCAGGATGGGTGAAGGGCCAAAATTTGCATAAGCGACGCCATCGCTGACCCTTGGCCTCAAATAGGGATGATTCTTTCATTCTGGCAAGCCAAATTGACGTACGAGGCTTGCAGCGCGCGCCATTCAGCCCCGCTGCCGCGCTTGCATCAGTCGTTTCTGCCCAATTTCGCCGCGCCAACCCACTGAATAACGACCAAGAATTATAAGCCTTTGCAGCAATGCAACAGGCCCTTCGACCTCAAGTCAAAGCGACTGTGCAGGTGCAGCATTTTCATTTACTGGTAGCGCTATCATCTACAATCATATAGGGACGCTTGCCATGACCAAGACAAATCCAACCGACGCGCAAATCCGTGATGCTGCCTACCTTATCTGGCTCGACGAAGGTCAGCCACAGGGCCGAGACACGCAGCACTGGCTTATGGCTGTCGACGCGCTGACTGCTCAGCCGATCAAGGCCAAACCTGCCCGCAAGTCGGCCGCCAAGCCACGGGCGAAAAAGGCGGCGCCAAAGAAGACATCGTAATAATTCGGCTACAATCGATTTGCCAAATCGACAAGGGTGGCCGATCAAGACCTCTTTAACAATTAGCCGCCTTCGGCCTAAATGGATCTGTAAGACTTATGAAAGACCAAGAGATGACCCTCGTGACCGCTGAAACGCTGCGGGACGAAATTTTGCGACACCTTAAGCTGTCAATCGGCAAAGATCCCAGCCACGCGAGCCTTTATGACTGGCGGATGTCGCTGTCTTTGGCGTTGCGCGATCGTGTTGTCGAACCTTGGTTTGCGTCTACCCGCAAGACCTACGAGGGCAAGCACAAGCGCGTCTATTACCTGTCGATGGAATTCCTGATTGGCCGTCTGATCGAAGACGTGACGATCAACTTGGACGTTGAAGAAATCGCGGTGCAAGCGATGGCTGACTTGGGTCAGGATTATTACAAGGTCGTGGTCGACGAACCGGATGCCGCCCTTGGCAATGGTGGTCTGGGGCGTTTGGCGGCGTGTTTCATGGACAGCCTCGCGACGCTTGCAATTCCAGCCTACGGTTACGGCATCCGCTACGAACACGGGCTGTTTGAACAACACTTTGAAGGCGGCCAGCAGACCGAGTCGGCTGAAGGCTGGCTTGCCCAGCGCCACGCGTGGGAGTTCGAGCGCCCCGAAGTCGCCTACAAAATCCACTTCGGTGGCTACGTGAGCGAAGAAAACGGCAAATCCAACTGGAATCCGGCAGAGACAGTCTTGGCATCCGCCTACGACACACCAATTGTCGGCTGGAAAGGCCAATGGGCCAACACATTGCGACTCTGGGCTGCGAAACCTGTCAAACTTTTTGACCTCGAAAGCTTTAACCGTGGCGATTACGTCGGTGCGAACGCGCCTGAACGTCTGGCGCGCACAATCTCGCGCGTGTTGTATCCTGATGATACGACGCAGGACGGCAAAGAACTGCGTCTAAAGCAGGAGTATTTCTTTACGTCAGCGTCGATCAAAGACCTGCTTCGCCGTTTTCTGGCCGAGGGCAACAAGATCGAAGACCTGCACGAACATGTCGCGATCCAGCTCAACGACACCCACCCTGCGATTGCTGGGCCTGAATTGGTCCGGCTGCTGATCGACAAGCACGATTTCAATATCGACGACGCCATTGAAATGGCCCGCAAGTGTCTGGGCTACACCAACCACACATTGCTGCCAGAGGCGTTGGAACGTTGGCCCGAAGACCTGTTCGCGCGCATTCTGCCGCGCCACCACCGCATCATCCAGATGATCCAAGACCGCCACCTGTCGGCGACGGGTTCGGACATTCGCATCATCGAACATGGCAACGTCAAGATGGGCGAGCTGGCGTTCATTATGGCACATAGCGTCAACGGCGTTTCAGCGCTGCATTCGGAACTGGTGAAAGAAACGGTCTTTGCAGATCTGCACAAAGCCTACCCAAACCGCATCCTGAACCAGACCAATGGCATCACGCCGCGCCGCTGGCTGTATTCATGCAACCCTGCTTTGCGCAATCTGATCACCGACACGATCGGCAGCGGCTGGGCTGCTGACCTTGAACGCCTACAAGACCTCAACGCGCATCTTGATGACGCTGGGTTCTTGCAAGCCTACGCTGCCGCCAAAACCACCAACAAGGTGCGTTTGGCCAAGTGGCTTAAAGATCGCAACGGTGTCACCCTTGATACATCCGCGATGTTCGACATTCAGATCAAGCGTATCCACGAGTACAAACGCCAACACCTCAACATTCTGGAAACCATCGCGCTGTGGAATGAAATCCGCGACAACCCGACAGCAAACTGGACCCCACGGGTCAAGATTTTTGGCGGCAAGGCGGCACCAGGTTATGTTTTGGCAAAATCCATCATTCGGCTGATCAACGATGTCGCCGCGACGATCAACAACGATCCGGTCACCAAACATCTGTTGCAGGTGGTTTATCCCGAAAACTACAATGTCTCGATGGCAGAAGTCCTGATCCCTGCGTCTGATTTGTCGGAACAAATCTCAACCGCGGGCAAAGAAGCGTCTGGTACAGGCAACATGAAACTGTCCCTGAACGGCAGCCCGACCATCGGCACCCTTGACGGCGCAAACGTGGAAATACGCGATCACGTTGGCCACGAAAACTTCTTCTTGTTCGGATTGACTGCGGCCGAGGCCCAAGAAAAACGCAAGGAACATGGCTATTCGCGCCGCGCAATTGAAGCCAGCCCGCGCCTGTCGCGTGTCCTTGGCCAAATCGGCGCAGGGGTGTTTTCGAATGGCGATCACCACCGCTATTCCGACATTCTGCACAATCTGTACGAACATGACTACTTCCTCGTGAGCTGCGATTTTGACGAATACTTTGCAAAGCAGCGCGAGGTTGATGCAGTATATCTTGATGTTAACCGCTGGACACGAATGGCAGCAGCGAACACGGCCGGTATGGGCTGGTTCTCGTCTGATCGCACCATTCGAAGCTATGCGGATCAGATTTGGGACGCAAAGTCTGTGACCTAACCAGATGTAAAGGCACTGAAATATTTGGTGCGACGACTTGAGATAGGGATGACTGACGTGATCAATGACGACGACGCGCGAAGAATTACAACAGGCAGTCATCCCGATCCGTTTTCGGTGCTTGGGCAACACATTGTTGATGCCCAAGTCACCCATCGGGCCTACCACCCCGACGCTGATACGGTTACTGTCATTGACGCTAAGACCGGTCGCACCATTGTGTCGCTTGACCGCGCGCCAAATGGGCATGGCCTGTTTGTGGGCGTTGCGCCACGTCGTAAAAATCCGTTTGCCTACCGGCTAAAATTCACCAAAGGCGTAGATGTTTGGGAGCTTGAGGACCCTTACCGGTTCGGCCCCGTGCTGGGCGCGTTGGATGAACATCTGATTGCCGAGGGCGCGCATCTGGATTTATGGAAGGTCCTCGGCGCGCATGTGATGGAGCATCACGGTGTCGCAGGCACGCATTTCGCGGTCTGGGCGCCAAACGCGCAACGCGTATCCGTGGTCGGGGATTTCAACGGCTGGGACGGGCGGCGCAACCCCATGCGCGGGCGCGGTCAAACCGGCGTCTGGGAAATTTTCATGCCCGGTCTGGGCGACGGTGAATCGTATAAATACGAAATCATCGGCGCGCATGGTGAACTTTTGCCGCAAAAGGCCGACCCATTTGGATTTGGGTCCGAACACCCGCCCAAAACGGCCTCTGTTGTGCGCAAATTGGACGGGCACACTTGGGCTGACGAAAAGTGGATGAGCAAGCGCGAGGCGCTGCACCGTATCGACCAGCCGATTTCTATCTACGAAGTACATCTGGGATCATGGAAGCGCGTCCCCGAAGAGGGCAACCGCCCGCTGTCTTATTTTGAGCACGCGACGCAATTGGTCAGCTATGCCAAAGACATGGGGTTCACCCACCTTGAATTGATGCCGATCTCGGAATTTCCGTTTGATGGGTCTTGGGGCTACCAACCTGTCGGGCTTTACGCACCAACGATCCGGCATGGAACACTCGAAGAATTCCGCGCCTTTGTTGAAGCCTGCCACGCGGCTGATCTTGGCCTGATCCTTGATTGGGTGCCGGGGCATTTCCCGGAAGACAAACACGGGCTGGGCCAGTTTGACGGAACACCATTATATGAACACGCCGACCGCAAAGAAGGGTTCCACCCCGATTGGAACACGCTGGTCTACAACTATGGCCGCGCCGAAGTGTCCAATTACCTTGTCGCCAACGCGTTGTATTGGCTGAAAGAACACCACATCGACGGGCTGCGCGTCGATGCTGTGGCGTCGATGCTGTACCGTGATTATTCGCGCAAAGACGGCGAATGGATTCCCAACAAGAATGGTGGGCGCGAGAACCTTGAGGCGATTGCGTTCCTGCAACGCACCAATACCGTGGCCTATGGTCAGATATCTGGCATTGTCACCATCGCCGAGGAATCCACGGCCTTTCCGGGGGTTAGCGCACCGGTAGATTACAACGGCCTTGGCTTTGGGTTTAAGTGGAACATGGGCTGGATGAACGACTCGCTGTCCTACATTCAAGAAGATCCAATCAACCGCAAATACCATCACCACAAGATGACGTTTGCGCTGCATTACGCGTTCACCGAGAATTTTGTTCTACCGATCAGCCACGACGAAGTGGTGCATGGCAAAGGATCGATGATCGAAAAGATGCCGGGGACCGGCGACGAAAAGTTCGCCAACCTGCGCGCCTATTACGGCTATATGTGGGGCCACCCCGGTAAGAAGCTGTTGTTTATGGGCTGTGAATTTGCCCAAGGCGTCGAATGGAACCACGACGAAAGCCTCGATTGGCACCTGACCGATCACCCGCAACATGGTGGCGTTCAGACCCTTGTGCGCGACCTAAACGTGCTGTTTCGTGACACGCCCGCGCTGCACCAACTCGATTGCAAGCCCGAAGGGTTTGAATGGATCGAAGAAGGCGCGGCAGAGGAATCGATTTTTGCATGGGTGCGCTACGGCGCCAAAGGCACAGCGCCTGTGTTGGTCGTTAGTAACTTTACACCGGTAGAACGGTCCGCGCGCCGCATTGGTGTGCCACAGGCTGGACGCTGGATAGAAAAACTAAACTCGGACGCTGCGCGCTATGGCGGGGGCGACCGAGGCAATATGGGATTTGCCGACAGCGAACAGATTGCATCGTCTGGGAGGGCGCATTCAATCTCACTCACTTTACCACCGCTGACGACGCTATTCTTTGAATTGAACAGTGGGTCCTGACCCACTAAATTTTCCGTATTCGGGAGGGAATATCGATGGACAATGAATCACAACGGCTTGCACAGCAAACGATGGCGTTCGTTTTGGCAGGGGGGCGCGGCAGCCGGTTATATGAACTGACCGACATTCGCGCTAAACCCGCCATGTATTTCGGTGGCAAAAGCCGCATCATCGACTTTGCCCTGTCCAATGCCGTCAACTCCGGCATCAAGCGCATTGGTGTGGCGACGCAGTACAAGGCCCACTCGCTCATTCGTCACTTGCAGCGCGGCTGGAGCTTTATGCGTGCCGAACGCAATGAATCCTTGGATATTCTGCCCGCGTCCCAGCAGCAAAATAATGAAAACTGGTACAAAGGTACGGCAGATGCCGTGGCCCAGAATATCGACATTATTCGCGGCTATGGCCCGAAATATATCATCATCCTCGCGGGCGATCACATCTACAAGCAAGACTATTCCCTGATGATCAAGCACCACGTCGACAGCGGCGCGGACGTCACCGTCGGCTGCATAGAAGTGCCGCGCATGGAAGCCGTTGGATTTGGGGTGATGAAGGTCGACGAGACCGACAAGATCCTTGATTTCATTGAAAAACCCGCCGATCCCCCTGCAATGCCCGGTCATCCTGATATGGCGCTTGCAAGTATGGGCATCTATGTTTTTGAAACCGAACGCCTTTGCGAAATGCTGAAGGCTGCGGAAGGCAAAGAAGGCTACGGCCATGATTTTGGCGGCGATATCATCCCCGACATTGTCAAGAACGGCACAGCGATTGCGCATCCGTTCAGTCGGTCCTGTGTGCGAACCGGCTTGGAAGAAAAACCCTACTGGCGTGACGTCGGTACGGTGGATGCATTCTGGCAGGCCAATGTCGATTTGACCGATTTTAAACCCGAACTTGATCTTTATGACAACACTTGGCCGATCTGGACCTATTCAGAGCTCACAGCACCGGCCAAATTCATCCACAACGAAGAAGGCCGTCGCGGACATGCGGTATCGTCGATGGTGTCGGGTGGCTGCATTATTTCGGGATCGCGATTGAATCGCTGCTTCTTGTTTACCGGCGTGCGCACGCATTCTTATTCCGAACTCGATGGTGTCGTCGCGATGCCATACGCCGACATCGGCCGCAACGCGCGGCTGAAAAATGTCGTGGTAGACCGCGGTGTGAAAATCCCCGAAGGGTTGGTCGTTGGCGAAGATGCAAAACTGGACGCCGCGCGTTTCCGCCGCACCGACAATGGCATTTGCCTGATTACCCAACCCATGATCGATAAATTGGATCTCTAGCATGAACCTGCTTTTCGTCGCCTCGGAATGCGCGCCCTTCGTGAAGACGGGCGGCTTGGCGGATGTGATCGGCGCTGTCCCTAAATCGCTTGCAGCGACTGGTGTGAACGTGCGGGTGCTTATCCCGGCCTATCCAGCGCTGGCCGATTTGGCCGCGGCGGGTCAGGTGGCCATGTCGTTTGACGATCTATTCGGCGGTCCCGCACGCATCATCGCGGTGCAAGCTGAAGGGCTGGACATGCTGTTGCTGGACGCACCGCATCTGTATGACCGCGCGGGCAATATCTACCTCGGCCCGGACGGAAAAGACTGGCACGACAACGACCTGCGTTTTGCGGCGTTGTCGTTTGCAGCCGCACAAATCGGGCTCAACGGTTTGGGCGATTGGATGCCTGAAGTTATCAATTCACATGATTGGCAAGCGGGGCTTGTTCCAGCCTATTTGCGTCAAGATGGACGGCCCGCACCCCCTGTGGTTATGACGATCCATAACATTGCTTTTCAAGGCGTGTTCGACGCCAAACGGTTGTCCCCGCTGCGCCTGAATTCGGAGCTTTTCACGACGGATGGCATTGAATACTTCGGTAAAATCAGCTTTCTGAAGGCCGGGCTGGCCTTGTCGCAAAAAATCACCACAGTCAGTCCATCCTACGCCGCAGAACTTTTGACGCCCGATTTCGGGATGGGGCTCGACGGTCTGTTGCGCGAACGTCAGATGGACCTGCATGGTATCTTGAACGGTATCGATCTTGATGTCTGGGATCCTGAAACAGACGCAAGCCTGATCGCGACCTACTCCGCGACCAAACTCGCGGGCAAAGCGAAAAATCGTGCCGAACTTGAGGCACGTTTTGGCCTGACCAAAAGCGACGGCCCTTTATTTTGTGTCGTCAGCCGGCTGACGTCACAAAAGGGTCTCGATATGCTGCTCGATTGCTTGCCTGATCTGGTGGCGCAAGGTGGCAGGCTGGCGCTTTTGGGCACTGGTGATCCGCAGCTTGAACGCGCCTTTGTCGACGCATCAAACCGCTATCGTGGTTCGGTTGGCACTATCATTGGCTATGACGAAACCCTGTCGCACCTTATCCAAGCGGGCAGCGACGCCATTTTGATCCCGTCGCGCTTTGAACCATGCGGTCTGACCCAGTTGTACGGGTTGCGCTATGGCACCCTGCCCGTCGTCGCCCGCACGGGCGGTTTGGCGGACACCGTGATTGACGCCAATGACGCCGCACTTTTGGCCGATTGCGCAACCGGTATCCAGTTCGCGCCAATCAATTCAATCATGTTCGGCCATGCGATTTCGCGGACTTGCGCGCTGTTTGCCAAACCGAAAATCTGGACTGCAATGATGCGCCGCGCCATGCGCCACCCTGTGGGATGGGATTTGTCCGCAGCCACGTATCTGGACGTTTACAAATCCGCGCAAGCACGCTGAGGACCCACCATGACACATCCGAAACTCACCGGCGGCAGCCCCAATCGGCTCGGCGCGCATCACGACGGTGCGGGCGTGAATTTCGCCGTATTCTCGGCGAACGCCAGCAAAGTTGAACTGTGCCTGTATTCCCCCGATGGCAAACGCGAAACGGCACGCATCGCGCTGCCCGAACGCACAGGTCCGGTCTGGCACGGGTTCGTGGCCGATCTGCCTGTTGGCACCCTTTATGGCTACCGCGCCCACGGCACATATGCGCCAGAACACGGGCACCGTTTCAATCCCAACAAGCTGTTGCTTGATCCCTATACCCGCGAATTGCACGGCGAATGGACCAATGACCCCGCCACGCTTGGCTATGACGATGCATCCTCTGCGATCGATCTGTCATTTGATACCCGCGACAGCGCACCGTTTGTTCCGAAATCGGTTGTGTCCGACCCCGCCCTGTTTGAGGGCATGAAAAACGGCCAGCACACCAAATCCAGCAAAGACCTAATCTATGAGGTCCATCCCAAAGGGGGGAGCCAGACCAATCTGGACGTGCCAGAATCTGTCCGCGGCACCTACGAGGGCCTTGCGTCGGATGCCATGCTCGATCACCTTTCGTCGCTGGGGGTGCAGGCCGTTGAACTGCTCCCAATCCATAGTTTCGTCGATGACAAGTTCCTCAATGATCGGGGCTTGCGCAACTACTGGGGTTACAACTCCATTGGCTTTTTCGCCCCTGAACCGCGCTACTTCGGTCCTGACGGGCTCAAAGGGTTCCGCCAGATGGTCCAGCGGTTCCACGACGCTGGAATTGAGGTCATTCTCGACGTTGTTTACAACCACACTGCCGAAGGCGATCAGCGTGGCCCTACGTTGTGTTTTCGGGGACTAGACAACGCGTCCTACTATCGCCTGACCGCTGGCCAGCCGCGTTATTACGTCAA
>JAGGNB010000118.1 GCA_017886375.1 Octadecabacter sp. | reverse complement strand
ATCGCCGTTGACGGCGGATTTGAACCGTTCGGGATTATGGTCTGGCAAGGCGCTGATCCCGCATTTCGCCAGCTTTACTGCAATCGCCTATATTCCCGCCGGCCTAGTCGCGATCATCATGGCGTTGATCCCGATTTTCGCGCTTGTTTTGGGCGCACTGCTCGGACGTGAGGCGATGACCCCCCTGCGCATTACCGGTGTCTTGATGGGTTTGAGCGCAATAGTGTTAATTGCCGCCAGCCGTGGCGCGGTTGGGTCGGGGCCGCTCTGGGCCGTCGCCGTCGCGGCGATTGCACCGCTGTGTTACGCGATTAATTCGACGATCACCGCAACTCGCGGCATGGCCGGATTGCATCCTTTGCAGGCCTACGCGGGGGCGGCGATGATCTTCCTGCCGATCTCGTTTGTGTCCGCGATCTTGAGCGGCCAGTTGCGCGGCGTTGGCTTTGATGTTGTGAGCTTTGCGGTGCTGGCCAGTGCGGTCGGGCATACCTTGATCTACGCGGGCTACCTGTGGTTGTTGACCCGTTCGGGCGCAGTGTTTGCCAGCCAAACGGCCTATCTGGTCACGGGATTTGGCGTCATCTGGTCAATGCTGATTTTGGGCGAACGCTATTCCGGCTGGGTCTGGATTGCGCTTGCGCTGATGCTGGCTGGTCTGACGCTTGTTCGTCCTGCCCTGACGCGGGACCAAACGGTACTTGCGCAGGTCCGCGGAGCACGCGACACTTCCTAGAACCGGTTAAAGGAACACAAACGTGGTCGAAATCTTCGCTATTTCACAGACCAACCAGGCGATCATCACCCTCATCGTGGTGGCGTTCATGTTCGCGTTGTTTTTGCGCGAAAGCTACCCCACAGAGGTGGTGGCGCTGGCGGGTGTGTCGTTGCTGCTTGCGTCGGGGGTGTTGCCCTATGAGGACGCGCTGGCGGTCTTGTCCAACCCGGCACCCTGGACCATTGCGGCGATGTTTATCGTTATGGGGGCGTTGGTCCGTACCGGATTGTTGGACGCGCTGACCGCAATCGCGGAACGCAACGCCAAGACCCGCCCTGCATTGGCGCTGGGCGCACTAATGGCCTTTGTCGTGCTGGCGTCGGCGATTGTGTCAAACACGCCTGTGGTCGTTGTGATGATCCCGATTTTTGTGCGGTTGGCAAAATCCATGGGGCTTTCGGCGTCCAAGCTATTGATCCCGCTGTCTTATGGCGCGATTTTGGGTGGCACTTTGACTTTGATCGGCACGTCGACAAATCTGCTGGTTGATGGCGTCGCACGCGCCGAAGGGCTGGAACCCTTCACAATCTTTGAGGTCACGCCACTGGGAATTATTTTGGTGATTTGGGGCATGATCTATCTTGGGCTGATTGCGCCGCGTCTGTTGCCAGACCGCGATAGCATGGCAAATCTGCTGTCGGATCGATCAAAGATGCGCTTTTTCACCGAGGCGGTGATTCCGCCTGACAGCAACCTGATTGGCCGCGATGTCACGGGGGTTCAGCTGTTCAAACGCGATGGAGTGCGCCTCGTTGATGTTGTCCGCGGCGACCAGTCCTTGCGGCGCAATATGGCGGGTGTCGAATTGGCGGTCGGTGACCGTGTTGTGTTGCGCACGGCGATGACGGAATTACTGTCGCTGCAAGCCACCAAAGAACTGCGTCGCGTCGATCAAGTGTCTGCGGTCGAATCCCAAACCGTTGAAGTGTTGATCACGCCGGGCTGTAAAATGATTGGCCGCACCTTGGGCGCGCTGCGTCTGCGGCGCCGTTTTGGTGTCTATGTTCTGGCTGTGCATCGCCGCAACCAGAACATCGGGCGTCAGCTTGATGAATTGGTGGTGCGGGTCGGTGACACGCTGCTGTTAGAAGGTTCGGCCGGGGACATCCAGCGCCTCGCGGTGGAGATGGACCTTGTGGATGTGTCGCACCCGTCCGCGCGCGCATATCGCCGCGCACAGGCCCCGATTGCATTGTTGGCCTTGGTAATGATTGTCGGCTTGGCAGCCTTTGGCGTCGCCCCGATTTTCTTGTTGAGCGTGCTGGCCGTTGCCATTGTTCTGATCTCGCGTTGCATTGATGCGGATGAAGCGTTCAGTTTTGTCGATGGGCGTTTGTTGACGTTGATCTTTTCGATGCTCGCCGTCGGGGCTGCGTTGCAGGCATCGGGCGCTGTGGAACTGATTGTCAAAGGCGTCGCACCGGGGCTAGCAATGTTGCCGCCGTTCTTGATTATCTGGGCGGTCTATTTGCTGACGTCGGTGTTGACCGAAATGGTGTCCAACAACGCCGTGGCGGTGGTCGTCACGCCCATCGCCATCGGTCTGGCGATTGAATTAGGGTATGATCCGCGTCCGTTGGTGGTGGCCGTCATGGTCGCCGCGTCTGCTAGTTTCGCGACACCGATTGGCTATCAGACCAATACGCTGGTCTATGGTCCGGGCGGCTACAAGTTTAGCGATTTTCTGCGCGTCGGCGTGCCGCTGAATCTGAGCATTGGCATTTTGGCGTCGGCGGTTATTCCCTACCTTTGGCCGCTATAGCGGGTCACAAAGTTGCGCAGGATGTCGGCCGCATAAGTCACGTCAGCAGCTTTGACCATGTCCGTCAACGCAGCCGCCTCGTCTGGTGGAAAATAGCCTTTGTCTTTGTAGATGCGGATTCGCGTGGCAAAGACCGCGCCGTCTGCTTCGGGATGGAATTGCGTCGCGTAGACGTTTGATTTGTAACGGATCATCTGAAACGGGCAAACATCGCCGGACAGCAAGTGAGTGGCATCGGCGGGGAGGTTTTGCACGGCCTCTTTGTGGCCGACAAACGCATCGAACTGGTCGGGAAAGCCGTGCAGCAGCGGGTCGCGTTTGCCGTCTGGCGTCACGGTGCAGGTCGCCGCACTCACGGCTTCGCCGTAGCGGTCCTTTGAAACTGTAGCACCGAGGTGATGGGCGAGGATGCCGATGCCATAGCAGCACCCCATGAAGGGCAGGTCTTCGGCGGTAATCTGCGGCATCAGCGACAGGCACGCGGCCTCTGCGCGGGCGTCGGTTGCAGTCTTGTCACGCGGCGCATCAGATACGCACCCTGGGCCGCCACCGACGATGGTGCCGGCGTAGTCCGAAAGGTCGATGTCGGGCAGCGTATCGCGGTCAAGGCGGATGCGTCTGGTTTGATCTGCCGCAAGCCCGCCTTTGCGCAGAATGGCGTTGTATTCATCGTCTGACGCTTCGGTTTCGGGGCGCAGTTGCAGGATCAGAAATGGTTTCACTGTGCGCTCCTTCACAGCGGCCAGAACACAAGGATGGCGGGAACAGACACCGCCACAATAAGGATTTCGAGCGGCAGGCCCATGCGCCAATAATCGCCAAACGAATACCCCCCCGGACCAAGGATCAGCGTGTTGTTTTTATGGCCAATCGGCGTCAGGTACGCGCTTGATGCGGCAACGGCGACGGCCATAAGAAACGGGTCAGGGGACACATCTAGCGATTGCGCCATCTGGATCGCGATGGGGGCGGCGACGATGGTGGTGGCGGTGTTGTTGAGCACGTCAGACAGGGTCATCGTGACGACCATTAGCACGGTCAGGATCATCCACGGTGCAAGCTCACCCGTTAGATCAAGCAGCGCGCCTGAGATCAGTTCGGTGCCGCCGGACGTTTCCAACGCAGCGCCAAGCGGAATCATCGAGCCGAGCAGCACGACCACGGGCCATTCGATGTGGGTATAAAGTTCGGAAAGCGGAACGATCTTGGCCAAAACATAGGCCACGACCACAAGGCCAAGGGCAATCGGCAGGTAGACAATTCCGAAACTGGCCAAGGCCACGGCACCGGCAAAAAGACCAATGGCGAGCCAGACTTTGGAGTTTTCAGTCACCGCCACGCCGCGGTCTGCCAGCGGCAGGCAACCGAGCCATTCAATGACGTCGTTGGCGGCGTCTTGCGGGGCAAGCAGCAGCAAAATATCGCCCGCCTCGATCACCGTTTTGCGCATCCGGGATTTGACGGTTTTGCCTTTGCGCGACAGCCCCATCAGGACGGTACGTTGGCGCCAAGCAAGGCCGATCGCCTCAGCTGTTTTTCCGGTGATGCGGGAACTTTCGGTCGCGACGACCTCGATGACGGTCAATCCTTCAGAGGCACCAGACAAGAATTCTTCGCGTTTGGTATCGGTGAAATCGAGGTTCAGGGCGGCACGAAATTCATCCAGCGCTTCGGGGGCGGCTTGGATCACGAGCGTATCTTGGCCCTGTAAAATATTGTTCTTTGCGGTGCCGTATTGGGTTTTGCCTTTGCGGATCAAGCCAAGGATCGCAATATCATTTTTTTCAGCTATTTCATAGAGTTCAGAGACGCGTTTGCCGATATGTTTGCTGTCTGTGGGAACGGTAAGTTCGGCCAGATAGTCGGTGTAGCTTTCCAGTGTGGCGCCGGCCTGTTTGCTGTCTTGCGCAGGGATAAGGCGCCAGCCGATGAACGCGACGAACAACAGTCCCGCGATGGCCGTGACGATGCCAACGGGGGCGAAGTCGAACATCTTGAACGGTTCGCCAAGGGTTTCTTCGCGGATCGAGGCGATGATGATATTGGGGGGTGTTCCGATCAGCGTCGCCATGCCGCCAAGGATGGTGGCGAACGACAGCGGCATCAGCGACAAACCGGGGGCGCGGCCTGCTTTGCGCGCGGTTTGAATGTCCACTGGCATCAACAATGCAAGTGCCGCAACGTTGTTCATGAACGCGGACAGCACCCCACCAATGGCCCCCATAATCGCGATGTGTGTACCCAAACTGCGAGATGCATCCACCAGTGTACGGGTGATCAGATAGACCGCACCCGAGCGCACCAGACCCGCCGAGACGACCAGCACCAAGGCGACGATAATTGTGGCCGGATGACCGAAGCCGGAAAAGGCGTCTTTGGTTGGAACCACACCCAAAACCACGCCGCCAAGCAGGGCAGAGAAGGCCACAAGGTCATAGCGAAAACGCCCCCAGAGAAGCAGACCAAAGACTGCGCCAAAGAGAGAAAAGAGGATGATTTGATCTGTTGTCATGGAGGATGTGTAGCGCGTGTGGCCAAGGGCGAAAACCGTGTATTTGTGCGCGACACATCGCGTACACAAGCTGTACACAACCTGTACATACACGAGGCTTACCGCGAGCGCAGAATTTGGGGTGTCTTGCGCCGCTTTCAGACGGGATTGCAGGACCGCGTCAGTCTGCCCTATAGAGGTCGTTGAACCGACAATTGAACTCACGGGAGAAGACCCATGGCAGGCCATTCAAAATGGGCGAATATTCAGCACCGTAAAGGACGCCAAGACAAGTTGCGCGGCAAGTTGTTCAGCAAGCTGTCAAAAGAAATCACCATTGCGGCCAAGATGGGCGATCCCGATCCGGACCATAATCCGCGACTGCGCATGGCCATCAAAGAGGCCAAGGGCCTGTCGATGCCGAAAGACAATATCGACCGCGCAATCAAAAAAGCCATTGGCGGCGACGCAGAAAATTACGACGAAATCCGCTATGAGGGCTATGGCCCCGGTGGCGTTGCGGTGATCGTTGAGGCGATGACCGACAACAAGAACCGCACGGCCTCCACGGTGCGGTCGACCTTTTCCAAGTCAGGCGGCAATCTAGGTGAAACTGGGTCCGTTGGCTTTATGTTTGATCGCAAGGGGCAGGTTATCTATCCGGTGTCGGTTGGCGACGATGACACCGTGATGATGGCGGCCATCGAGGCGGGTGCGGAAGATGTACAAAGCGATGAAGACGGCCATGTTATTATCTGCGTGGACAGCGATCTTAATGACGTGTCCACCGCGCTTGAGGCCGAATTGGGTGAAAGCTTTTCAACCAAGCTGATTTGGCAGCCCAACATTCAGTCCGAACTGGACCTTGAAGGTGTGGAAAAGCTGATGCGTCTGGTTGAGGCATTGGAAGACGACGATGACATCCAGTCTGTCACCACCAATATGGATGCATCCGATGAGGTCATGCAGGCCTACGCCGAAAGCGAAGATTGATTTGATCGGAGCGGCTTGCGCCGCTGCAGGGTAATGTGACCGCTTGGTGGGTGTGCGCCAATCGCGGCGGGGGTAATGTGCGTTTTAATGTGCGCCTCCGGCGGGGATATTTTTAAAGCAAAGACGTCAAAAAGTTGGGGTTGGGCGATGCTGAGTGCGTATTTGAACGGCTTTGGCGTCGCGTTTTCGTTGATTTTGGCGATCGGGGCGCAGAACGCGTTTGTTTTGAAACAAGGGTTGCGGCGTGAGCATGTGTTGGCGGTTGTGCTGGTCTGTGCGCTGTCGGATGCGATCCTGATCACTGTCGGCGTGTTCGGTTTTGCGGCGTTGACTGAGAGTTTACCGAGCCTTGCGCCGGTGATGCTCTGGCTTGGGGCGGCATTTTTGTTTGGCTATGGCGCGGTGAGTTTCTGGCGGGCATGGCAAGGTGGTGCAGCGCTTGATCCGGCGACAGGTGCAGGGACGTCGCTTCGGCAGGCGGTGCTGTTTTGTCTCGCCATTACGTGGCTTAATCCGCATGTTTATTTGGACACTTTGGTGTTGATCGGATCAATTGCGTCGCGGTTCGAGGGGGCTGAGGTCGGGTTTTGGGCTGGCGCGGTCACGTCATCGTTTGCGTTTTTCGCAGCACTTGGGTTCGGTGCACGGCTGTTGGCGCCAGTGATGGCGCGACCGGCTGCGTGGCGCGTTTTGGAAATAGGGATCGGATGTGTGATGTGGGCGATTGCTTTGGGGTTGATCTTCAAAGGATAGCGGCGTCTTGTGCGCGATATGGCATCAATAGACTCCGGCCAAAATCAACCCGTTAC
>JAGGNB010000181.1 GCA_017886375.1 Octadecabacter sp. | reverse complement strand
CCTCCAACACACCATTCAAAACCTTACGGTTATTTATGCGCACAACGTAGTCACCGCGCTCGATCCCAACGGCCTCCAGCGTATCACACAGCATCGCACAAATTTCGGCATCGGCAGCAACAGACCCTGACCCAACCGTGTCCGCATCACATTGATAAAACTGACGGAACCGACCCGGACCGGGCTTTTCGTTGCGCCAGACCGGACCCATTGCAAAGCGGCGATAGGGTGTCGGCAGATCGTTGCGGTGCTGGGCGTAGACGCGGGCAAGCGGGGCCGTCAGATCGTAGCGCAGCGCGAGCCAGTCACCGTCGCCCTTTTCGTCTTCTTCTTGCCACGCGAACACACCCTCGTTGGGGCGATCCACATCTGGCAGAAATTTGCCCAGCGCCTCGACTGTTTCGACGGCAGCCGATTCCAGCGCCTCAAACCCGTAGCGGTGATAGACCCCTGCGATGGTGCGCAACATATCGGTACGCTGCGCCACTTCTGCGCCAAAATAGTCACGAAACCCCTTGGGGGTCTGCGCCTTGGGTCGTTGCACTTTTTGCTTTTTGGCCATGGGGTGGCTCCGCTTGCGGTCAATTCCCCCGCGCTTTACCGCGCAGGGCAGGTTCGCGCAACAGTGGGGGTTGGCAAAGCACGCGCCAGCACCGTAATGAGCCATATGAGTGAACAAACAAACCTTGAAGAACAGCTCGCGCATTTGAACCGAGCGGTGGATGATCTGTCCGACATCGTCGCGCGTCAGGAAGGCGAAATCAGCCGCCTGACCTACCGCGTCCAGATGTTAATGGAACGCGAAGCCGGACGCGAAACCGACGCTGGCGGGTCGGCGACGATGGTCGATCAGCGGCCACCGCACTATTGAGCGTCAGCAGTATTAAACGTCAGCAGTTTTTATGTGCCGTCTTTGATCGACATTGACAGCACGTCGCCGTCGTGGACAAGAATCTGGGCCCATTGCGTCGGCACAGCACTGAACGTGCCGCCAAAGAAATCGTAGACGGTGATGAAGTGCGTGTTGCTGTTCATCCGCTGCGTACCGGCGCCACATGGCTGGCCGCGCCCAACGCGGCACACGCTGGCCTTCAACGCCTCATAGGCATTGTCGGTCGTCGTATAATCAATGCCTTCGTTGCTGGTCTGATAGCGCACAAATTCGTGGGTTTCGACGTCGCCTGTGACGACGACAGCTCCGGTGAAGGTGCGGACGCAGCCGTCGTCAAATCCACTGACGTAAAACGGACGCCGGGCGGTTGAATTCGGGATTGTATCATGGATTCGAAATCCACCGCCGCTGTCGACTTGGCGGCCAAGGTCATTAGTGTTCAACCCGCAGACGCGGGCGATCTGGCCGAATGGCAGCAACGCGCCAGCGGTTATGTCTGCGGCATCGGGGCCCGGGCGGGACCGCGCTGCGCGGTTAGGGTCCCGACTGAACAGACCAAACAAACCACGGCGTTCCGGCTGTGAAGACGGTGTTGCAACCGACGCGGCAACGACATCGCTTTGCACGGTTGCCGCTTGGCCTGTTTCGGCCATCGCAGACGCGACAGCGGAATTGGTTGGGTCATTTGGCTGACGATTCAACAGGCGGGCAAACAATCCGCCGCCGGTATTTTGTGCTTCAACAGGGGTCTGGGCCACGTTCGTCGCGCCGTCAGCGACTGCAACATCACCCAATCGCGCAACGTTGCGCAGCGGATCGCCACAGCCCGACAGCAGCAAAGCCATCCCAAGTCCCAACACTATCTGGCGCATTTAGCGTCCTTTATCCTACCGTCAACACGGTTTAACGCAGGCCCCACTCTGCGTCCACCTTGCCATTTCGACAGGCAGGGTTTCGCCACCCGCCCAAACGTAACCCCTAGATTTCTTGGACCTCAATGACACCGCCAAGGCTGCGCAGCGCACCTTTGATCTGAGGGTTTACAGGGAATTGCGTCTCAAGTTCGACGTCGATCTCGCCCAATTCGATATCATCAATTGTGAACGTCACTGGCCCGCGCCCACCTTTAACGTTGTCGCGTATGGCGCCCTGCAAGATGTCGCTGACGGTCGAAATCGCGGCCACGTCGCCCAAGAACACCCGCAGTCCCGACGACCCGGCATTGGCAACGGCCATGTCCGCCAGCATCACGGAGCGGCCCAATAATTTCAGCTGTTCCGCTTCCATCGTCGCCTCGACTTGAATGACGATCTGGTTGCCGGTTTCCAGATGGTCGCGCGCCGCCTCAAGTGTGTCCGAGAACATTGTGACCTCGTATTGGCCGGTGGGATCGGACAATTGCACAAAGGCGAACCGATTGCCCCGCGCTGATTTACGTTCCTGCCGCCCAGCGACGGTGCCCGCCATCTTGGCAACCAATGCGCCACTTGCGGCCTTGGCTGTCACCTCGTCCAGCGTCAGCACTTTTTCTGTGCGTTTGAGCGCTGCCATGTAATCATCAAGCGGGTGACCAGAGAGGTAGAAACCAACGGCCTTGAATTCTTCCGACAGACGTTCGGCGGGCAACCAATCTTCAACGCCAGACAGACGCGGTTCGGGCAAATCATCGCCCGCTTCGCCGAACAGGGACACTTGGTTGGAGTTTTTCTGGTCATGGATTGCCGATGAATACCCGACAAGCGCGTCCAAACTGGCGAAGACCTTGCGCCGGTTCGGGTCGAGCACATCAAACGCGCCAGCGCGGGCCAGCATTTCCATGGGGCGCTTGCCAACGCGCTTGAGATCCACGCGACGCGCAAGGTCGAACAGGGTGGAAAACGGCTTTGCGCCGTCTGCCAAACGCGCATCGACGATCAGCCCCATGGCATCGACACCGACGTTTTTCAGCGCGCCCAATCCATAGACCAGCGTCCCGTCTTGAACATCGAACGTCGCGAGGGACGTGTTCACGCACGGCGGCGACCATGGCAGCCCAAGACCCTTTTTGACCTCTTGGAAATACACGGCGAGTTTGTCAGTCAGATGGATGTCGCAGTTCATCACACCGGCCATGAATTCAACGGGATGGTTCGCCTTCAACCACGCGGTTTGATAGCTGACCACTGCATAGGCCGCAGCGTGGGATTTGTTGAAACCGTAGTTTGCGAACTTATCAAGGAGGTCCCAGACCTCCTGTGCCTTCTTTTTGTTGACGCCATTTTCGGCCGAACCGGCGAGGAACTTTGGCTTCTCAACGTCCATCGCCTCTTGTAGTTTTTTACCCATGGCGCGACGCAACAGATCGGCACCGCCAAGCGAATAGCCCGCCATTTCCTGGGCGATTTGCATCACCTGTTCTTGGTAGACAATGATGCCCTGCGTCTCGTCGAGGATATGGTCAATCGACGGATGCAGCATGTCGCGGTCCGAGATGCCATTCTTGACCTCACAGAACTTCGGGATGTTTTCCATCGGGCCGGGGCGATACAGCGCCACCAGCGCGATGATGTCTTCGATGCAGTCCGGTTTCATGCGCCGCAGCGCGTCCATCATGCCGCTGGATTCCACCTGAAACACGGCGACGGTTTTGGCAGCGGCATAAAGTTTATACGACGCCTCATCATCCAGCGGAATCGCATTGATGTCGTTGAGTGTGCCCTCAGCGGGAACATAGAGCTCATCCCCTGTGGGGCTTTTGTGCAGGTCGCGGCCAGATTTTAAAATCAGGTTCACGGCGTTCTGAATGACTGTCAGCGTTTTAAGGCCAAGGAAGTCGAACTTGACCAATCCCGCCTGTTCCACCCATTTCATGTTGAACTGCGTCGCGGGCATGTCGGATCGAGGGTCTTGGTACAGCGGCACCAATTCATCCAAAGACCGATCGCCAATCACCACGCCCGCCGCGTGGGTTGATGCGTTGCGCAACAACCCTTCGAGCTGCTGGCCGTAGGTGAGCAACCGATCAACGACTTCTTCGTTCTTCGCCATTTCACGCAAGCGCGGCTCATCGGCCAAGGCTTTGACGATACTGACAGGTTTAACGCCCTCAACAGGGATCATTTTCGACAGCTTATCGACCTGCCCATAGGGCAGCTGCAACACGCGCCCAACGTCGCGAATGGCGGCTTTGGACAGCAATGCGCCGAACGTGATAATCTGGCCGACTTTGTCGCGACCGTATTTCGTCTGGACGTAGCGGATGACCTCTTCGCGGCGGTCCATGCAAAAATCGATGTCAAAGTCAGGCATCGACACCCGTTCAGGGTTCAAGAACCGCTCAAACAACAGCGAATATCGCAATGGATCGAGGTCGGTGATTGTCAGCGCATAGGCCACCAAGCTGCCCGCACCAGACCCTCGGCCCGGACCGACAGGAATGTCATTGTCTTTGGCGAATTTGATGAAATCGGCCACGATCAGGAAATAGCCGGGGAACCCCATGCCTTCGATAATCCCAAGCTCAAAATCGAGGCGTTTTTCGTAATCCTCGACACTGACGGCATGAGGAATAACTTTGAGACGATTTTTTAAGCCAGCGTGCGCTTGCAGCTTCAATTCCTCAATCTCGTTGTCAGCGAATTTTGGCAGGATCGGATCGCGGGTGTAGGCCTTGAACGCGCAGCGTTTTGCAATCTCAACAGTGTTGGCAATCGCTTCGGGCAGGTCTGCAAACAGCGTCACCATCTCTTGCTGGCTTTTGAAATAATGCTGCGGGGTCAGGCGTCGGCGCGGTTCGTTCTGATCGACATAGGCACCGTCGGCGATGCAAATCAGCGCGTCGTGTGCTTCATAAATCGACGTTTTCGGGAAGTAGACATCGTTGGTTGCAACCAACGGCAGGTCCATCCCGTAGGCCATTTCGACGTGGCCCTGTTCGGACAATTGCTCTGCCTCTGGCAGGCCGCCATCAACCGGATGGCGTTGCAATTCAACGTACAAACGATCCGGAAAAATTGCCGCCAATTGCGCCATCAAAGCCTCGGCTGCCGGACGTTGGCCCGCCCGCAACAGACGCCCTATCGGGCCATCCGGTCCACCGGACAGGCAAATCAACCCTTCGTTATACTTGGCCAGATTATCGACTGTGACCTGTGGCAATTGCCCACCTGCATCCAGGTAGGCACAAGAATTTAACTTCATCAGGTTCATGTAGCCTGCTTCGTTCTGCGCCAGCAAAACGAGGGGCGCGGGCGGCTCGGGACGCCGCCCTGGTTCCTCAACACGCAGCCCCAAATCAACCTGACACCCGATGATCGGCTGCACGCCCGCTTTGGCTGCATATTCTGAAAATTCCAGCGCGCAAAACAGGTTGTTGGTGTCCGTGACGGCCACCGCAGGCATGCCGAATTTCTCAGCCAGACCGCAAATTTTCTTGACCGGAACCGCGCCTTCAAGAAGCGAGTATTCGGTGTGGGTGCGAAGATGAATGAATCGGGGATCTGCCATAGGGTCCACCCTAGCTTGTGGTTACGGTGGGCGGAAGCGTCAGAAACCAAAATGGCTGATCAACATCACCATTCTTGTTTAACCTTCTGATAACCAACTGTAATTCATGTCCATCTTACAACACTTAGTATTTCAGCTAACTAACTTGACGCGCGCGGCCATTTACCGAATACATCACTCATGGCCCATGACCTCACATCTGCGTTCTCTGCCCTGTCCGATCCAACCCGCCGCGCGGTGGTCGAAAGGTTGGCGATGGGTCCGGCGAGCGTGTCCAGCCTTGCCGCGCACCACGCGATGGCGCTGCCGACCTTTATGCGTCACCTCAAAACCCTCGAGGATTGCGGCCTTGTACGCTCGGTCAAAAAGGGCCGCGTGCGCACCTGCCATATTGCGGCTGGCCCTTTGATGGAACTTCAGGGCTGGCTCGAATGGCAACGCCGCGTTTGGGAGGGCCGTGTGGATCGGCTGAATGCGTTGGCCGAAACGATTGACAAGGAAGAAACCAATGACGACTGATCTTACGCTCACTCTGACCCGCCACATAAACGCCAGCCCCGCGACCGTCTGGCGCTGTTGGACGGACCCTGAATTGTTGGCAAAGTGGTTCGCGCCGGACCCTGTTCAAATCACCACCTGTGAGGTTGATCCAAAGCCCGGCGGCGTGTTCAACGTCGTCATGCAGATGCCCGGACACGATCCGATGGTGGCCCCCGCGGGCTGCGTTCTTGTCGCCGACAAAGACGCGCGTCTGGTCTGGACCGCGGCACTTGGACCAGGCTTTGCGCCGAATCCGCCACATGACACGGCGGGCGATTTTTACCTCACCGTCGATTTGACAATGAGCGCTGAGGACGGCGGTTGCCGCTATAAAGTCAAGGCGATGCATTCAACGCCAGCCGCCGTGCAAGCGCACGAAAAGATGGGATTTTTTGAAGGCTGGGGCACAACCACCGACCAGCTCAGTGCCCTCGCTGAAGCGCAATAGATACGGGGGGCTTGCCAAATCGACCATCAAACGCTTTGATCAATGACGGCGCATTGGTCTACGTCGCATCGACCTAGCGCCTGCAGATACCTTGGTACCGCGGCAGAGCGAATATATGAATATTACGTTTCTTCTCAACGGAGAGGCCGTGGAGGTGGACACCCACCCTACACAAACTCTGCTCGACTGGCTGCGCGAAACGCAAAGCCTTACTGGAACCAAAGAAGGCTGCAACGAGGGCGACTGCGGTGCCTGTTCGGTGATGATAACCGACCAAAACGGTGCGCGCGCGCTGAATGCCTGCATTCTGTTCATGCCGCAACTTCATGGCAAATCGGTGCGCACCGTCGAAGGCATAGCATCGCCGGACGGCACGTTGCACCCAGTCCAACAGTCGATGATCGACAACCACGGCAGCCAATGCGGATTTTGCACACCGGGGTTTGTGGTTTCCATGGCGACGGGCCATTTGAACGGGCGCACCGACCACG
>JAGGNB010000035.1 GCA_017886375.1 Octadecabacter sp. | reverse complement strand
GGATGCGGGCCGCCTTGCGCGGATTGTGGCAAACCCGACGACGCCGCTGAGCTTTAAAGTCGAACAAGACACCGAATTTCGCGATACCTGCGTGACGTTGTTGCTGGATAATTCCGGATCCATGCGCGGCCGCCCAATTTCGATTGCCGCGATTTGCGCCGATGTTTTGGCGCGCACGTTGGAACGTTGTCAGGTGAAGGTCGAAATTCTGGGCTTTACCACGAAAGCGTGGAAAGGCGGGCTGAGCCGCGAAGGTTGGCTGTCTGAGGGTCGCCCGCAACAGCCCGGTCGTCTGAATGATTTGCGCCACATTATCTATAAACGCGCCGACGCACCGTGGCGTCGCAGCCGCGACAATTTAGGCCTGATGATGAAAGAAGGCTTGCTGAAAGAAAACATCGACGGTGAGGCGCTGGAATGGGCGCACCGGCGCATGGTTGCACGACCAGAAGCGCGCAAAATCCTGATGGTGATCAGTGATGGCGCGCCGGTGGACGATTCAACTTTGTCCGTTAACCCCGCGAATTATCTGGAAAAACACCTGCGCGATGTGATTGCCATGGTCGAAAAACGCAAGGCGGTTGAACTGATCGCAATCGGCATCGGCCACGACGTAACGCGCTACTATGACAAGGCCGTCACCATCACCGATGTGGAACAACTGGCCGGTGCGATGACAGAACAGCTGGCCGGATTGTTTGAACCAGACCCACGCAAACGGGCGCGGGCACTAGGAATGCGCAAGTCGGGCTAAACGCTGCGCGATCGGGGAATGTAACAACCAAAAAGCGAGGACGCGCGCATGTTTCAGACATTTGAAGTGACATCATCGCCAGAAACGGGGCCCACGCGACTGGCCGCCCTGCGCGCCGAAATGATGGCCCAAAAAGTTGACGGGTTTATCGTGCCGCGCGCGGACCGGTTTCAGGGCGAATATGTAGCACCCTGCGATGACCGTCTGGCGTGGTTGACGGGTTTCACCGGATCGGCGGGCTTTGCCTGTGTGTTACCAGATGTGGCGGGCGTGTTCATTGACGGGCGCTACCGCGTGCAGGTGCGCAGCCAAGTGGCAGACGTGTTCACCCCCGTTCATTGGCCAGACGTACAATTGGCCGACTGGTTGAAAGACCAAAGCGGCGTTTTACGACTGGCGTTTGATCCGTGGCTGCACACGATGGCGCAAATCGAAGCCTTGGAAAAGGGACTGAAAGGCACGGACATTGTGTTGGTCCCGACGCAAAACTTGGTCGATGCAGTTTGGTCTGATCGCCCTACCCCGCCCTTAGCGTCGTTTATCGACTATTCCGACGATATGGCCGGTGAAACATCCCAAAGCAAACGTGCACGTTTGGCTGATGAATTGCGCGACGCGGGGCAAGCGGCAGCCCTGATCACATCGCCAGACTCTGTGGCGTGGTTGCTCAACATTCGCGGCACCGACATTGCACGCAACCCAGTTCCACACGCGATGGCACTGCTTCAGGACAACGGCGACGTTGCGCTCTTTTGTGAGCCGTCGCAGGCGGCAGATCTGACGTTAGACAACGGTGTGACAATTGTCGCCGCGGGCCAGATGCTGGCATCGCTAGTCGCGATGACAGCCCCCATCAGACTTGACCCTGATCGCACACCATTTGCGATCCATCAGGCCTTGGCGCACGACAAGACCGTTGTGGGACAAGACCCCTGTGTGTTGCCAAAAGCCCGCAAGACGGGTGCCGAAATCAGCGGCGCCCGCGACGCGCACCTGCGGGACGGCGCGGCGATGGTGCGGTTCCTTGCTTGGCTGGACGCCGAGGCCCCGAAAGGCAGCCTAACGGAAATCGACGTTGTGACAGCTCTCGAAGGGTTTAGGCGCGATACCAATGTGTTACGCGACATTTCGTTCGAAACCATCTGCGGTGCAGGGCCCAACGGCGCCATCGTGCATTACCGCGTAAATGAAGACACCAACCGTCCTGTAAACCTTGGCGAACTGCTGCTGGTTGATTCTGGTGGGCAGTATCTGGACGGCACCACCGACATCACCCGCACCATTGCGATTGGCGACGTCGGTGAGACCGAAAAATCCTGCTACACGCGCGTGCTACAAGGCATGATTGCGATCAGCCGTGTGCGGTTTCCCTACCTAAAATCGGGGGGCGTTGCGGGATCTGATCTGGATGCATTGGCGCGCTATCCGCTGTGGCTGGCGGGACTGGATTATGATCATGGCACCGGCCACGGAGTCGGAGCCTACCTTTCAGTGCATGAGGGTCCGCAAGGTCTGTCGCGCCGTGCCAAGACCCCACTTGAAGTGGGCATGATCCTGTCTAATGAGCCGGGTTATTACCGCGAAGGGGCGTTCGGCATCCGCATCGAAAACCTGATCGTTGTGACTGCCGCTGACGCGATCGCTGGCGGTGATGCGCGCGACATGTTGGATTTTGAAACACTGACCTTCGTGCCACTGGATCGCCGGCTGATTGATGTAACTTTGCTGTCTGGCGGTGAACACGCTTGGATTGATCGCTATCATTCTGATACACTGCACAAAATCGGCCCGCGTGTGGATGGGGCGGCACTGGACTGGCTGACAGCCGCCTGTGCGCCGCTTTAGCCAATAATCGCCAAGGTCGCCCAAATATCGGGCAACTGGGTCGATATCCATGATCATGGGGATCACGGAAAACCGCCTTTGGGGGAGACGTTACTTATGTCAGATCACATCAAAATACAGCCTGCGACAGGCACTTGGGTCGTTCGCGCAGCTGGTGCAGTGCTCGGGGAAAGCAATGATGCGCTTAAGCTGATGGAAGGCGACAGGCCGTTCGTGATTTATTTTCCGCGGACTGATATTTCCATGGCCTTTTTCGACAAATCCGAAACCACAACGACCTGCCCGCACAAAGGGAAGGCCACGTATTATGATCTCGTAGCAAAAAGTGGGACATACAAAGACACCGCATGGTCCTATGACGACCCCAAAGACGACGTTGCGCAAATCAAAGGCTATCTGGCATTTTTCGTCGATAACGTGGCGGTGGAACAGCTTTAAGAATGTTCTTCTGCTGCTGTCGCGGCCAAAGCGCGGTTGAACGCGCGCAAGGCGTCGACCTGAAACAGCGCCCCACGCAGTTCTGGGGGGCCGTCACCAACTGCAGGGATGACAACGGGAATGAAACTTGATCCCGTCGCTTCCAGGATTGGCATGGCTTGGTCCAGCATCATGTCTTGCGAAATATACGTCCCTTCAAGGATCAGTGCCGCGCAGGTCTCAGGGTCCGCAGCTTTCGGGTGGTCAGCAGTACGCATGACGCTGGCCACTTTGAACGTTCCCAATAGATAGGCCTGCGGGCCTGCGGCCAGATGCACGCCGCGCCGTTCCAATTGGGTGAGAAAGAAGCTGCGATGCACCAGTTTTGATGCCAGTGCGGATGATAGCGACACCGACACCATCACCGCGATGCCCGTTTGCCAATCGCCCGTCAGTTCAAACACAATCAACGTGGTTGATATCGGCGCGCCAAGGACGGCAGCCGTGACAGCGCCCATACCTGCCAGCGCGTACAGCGTCCCCTCACCCGACACGTCTGGAAAGATTCCAGTCGCGACAATGCCGAACGCCAGACCTGTCATCGCACCGACCATCAAAGACGGTGAAAACACGCCGCCGCCCATGCGCCCTGCCATGGTGATGGCCACCGCAACAATCTTGATGAACACAAACACAATTGCTTCGTGCATGACCAATCGGCCCGTCAGGGCGTCAGACGTGGTTTCATAGCCAACGCCGATGATGTGCGGATAAAATATCGCCAAACCCCCGAGCAATGTCCCCGCAATCATCGGCCGCAAATAACGCGGGATGCGCCAGCGGGTCTGCAACGCGGTACCCATTGTATCGGCCCAAAAGATCGCCCGCATCAGCACCACTGCAATCAGACCGCACAGCAATCCAAGGATCAGGAACGCCGGAAGTTCGACATAAAACGCAAGGATATTCTGGTTCGGGATCAGGAACTCAGTAACGTCGCCATAAACGGAACGGTTGATGACGGTCCCCGCAACGGACGCGATGACAATCGGCGCAAAGGCGTGCACCGCAAAATGGCGCAGCACAACTTCGAGCGCGAACAGCGCGCCGGCAATCGGCGCATTAAAACTTGCGGACACGGCGGCAGCAACTGCGCAGCCCATCAGATCGCGGCCCGTAATCCCATCGGCACGGATCAGGCGGCTGACATAGGTCGACACGATCGCGGCCAGATGCACCACCGGACCCTCGCGGCCCGTCGATCCACCGGTTGAGAGCGTGATAAAAGACGCAAGCGACGAGACAAGACCTTTGCGCCGCTCGACCCGCCCATCATAAAGCGCGGCCCCCTCAATCACATCAGCAACAGATCGCACCCGCCCGTCATCGGTGAATTTGTTCAAGATCACCCCGACAGCCAGCCCGCCAGCCATCGGGATCAGCAATATCCACCACCAATCCAGCCGCGCTGCGTCAGATCGCAGATGCGCCACATCATCAGTCTGGTAAAGCCATGCCTGAAACGTCTCGATCCCGAACCGAAACCCGATCGCGGCGAAACTGGCCGCAATGCCGACAAGCAGCGCAATAAACCAGAACTGCACTTGGGACGGACCGCGGGTGCGGATCACATGCCAGCCACCGCGACAGGCCGTTAGGGCGTCATCGACCCCCTGCCCGATCAGCGATTTCTGCGGCTCCGCCATATCGTCCCCTTATTTCTTCACGCGCGCGTCGCGGTGTCTTAGAGTGCGGCAATCCAACGGGGAGAATTCCATGTCCATTGACGCCGCCATTGACGCGCTTGCCACAGTGTTAGGCGATCGGCTGTCACTGTCCAAGTCCGATTTGGCTGCACACGGTCAGTCCGAGACGCACTTTGATCCAACACCGCCCGACGCGGTGGCCTATCCGCGCAACACAGCCGAGGTTTCGCAAATTGTGACACTCTGTGCGCAGCATCGCTGCCCCGTGGTCGGTTACGGCGCGGGGACGTCACTCGAAGGGCATACATTGGCGACCAGCGGCGGTATCACACTCGATTTTCGCAATATGTCTCAGGTGCTTGAGGTGCAAAGCGGCGACATGACCGTACGCGTTCAACCCGGCATCACCCGCGAAGCGTTGAACGAAGACTTGCGCGCAACTGGCCTGTTCTTTCCTGTCGATCCCGGTGCCAACGCATCCCTTGGCGGCATGGCCGCGACGCGGGCCAGCGGCACCACCGCTGTGCGTTATGGAACCATGCGCGACAATGTTATGGCGCTTGAAGTCGTGCTGGCAGACGGGCGGATCATTCGCACAGGATCCGGCGCGCGCAAATCATCGGCGGGTTACGATCTGACGGCGTTGATGGTCGGCTCTGAGGGCACGTTGGGGCTGATCACTGAACTCACCCTGAAACTGCAAGGCCAGCCGGAAGCCATCGCTGCCGCCACCTGCGCCTTCGACACAATCGACGCGGCTGTGCAGGCCGTCACAGCGACCATCGCCATGGGGATTCCAATGGCACGGATTGAATTTCTGGACGCGGCAAGCGTCGCCGCGGTGAACGCCTATTCCAAGGCGGACTTTCCAGTGACCCCGCACCTGATGGTCGAATTTCACGGCTCGGACGCGGGCGTGGCAGAACAGGTCGAACGGTTCGGCGATATCGCGCAAGACTGCGGTGGCTCTGCGTTTTCATGGGCGACAAAACCCGAAGATCGCACCCGCCTTTGGCAAATGCGCCACCACGCGTATTGGGCCATCCTTGCATCGCGCCCAGGACTAAACGTAGCTGCAACCGCAATTGTCACCGATGTCTGCGTACCGATCAGCAGGTTGGCGCAGGCTGTGTCCGAAACCCAAGCCGATATAGATGCCAGCACGATCCCCGCACCTATTTTGGGACATGTCGGCGATGGGAATTTTCATGCGATTTTGCTGATTGATCCCGAAAACGCGGATGAAAAACGCGCGGCTCTGGACCTGTCTGCGCGCATGGCAAAACGCGCATTGGCACTTGGTGGAACGGTGACAGGCGAACACGGCGTAGGTCTGGGAAAGCTGGATTACATGGCGGCCGAACACGGTGCCGGCTGGGACGTCATGGCACAGATCAAACGAGCGATGGACCCGCTGAATATTCTGAACCCCGGCAAAGTTGTGCGACTGAATTGATGACAGGTGGCAGTAAAGTCACCGGTTGATCAGGCCGGTAGCAACGCAATCGCGGCTGCGCGTGCCTCATCTGTGATGCGATCGCCGCTTAACATCCGCGCGATTTCATCGATGCGATCTGCACCCACCAAACCGACAACGGTAGACAGTGTTGCGTCTTTTGTCTGGCGCTTTTCAACCCGCCAATGGTGATCACCCAAGGCCGCGACCTGCGGACTATGGGTCACAACCAAGACCTGGCCTTGCGATGCCAATTGCGACAGACGGCGCCCGACCGCATCTGCCGTCGCACCGCCGACGCCGCGATCAATCTCGTCAAAGATCAACGTCAGGCCAGATTCCGTCCCCGTAAGACAGACCTTCAATGCCAGTAAAAAGCGGCTCAATTCACCGCCAGACGCGATTTTGCCGATGGGTCCCGCCGGTGCGCCGGGGTTGGTGGCGACTGTAAACGACACGGTGTCAGCGCCGTCCGGGCCCGCATCGCTCGGTGTGATTTCGGTCACGAAAACAGCGCGTTCCATCTTGAGCGGCGCCAGTTCCTTGGCCATCGCCTTGTCCAGCTTACCCGCCCACTTGCGCCGCGCGTCGCTCAAACTGCCAGCAGCGCCGTCATAGGCCGCTTGTGCCGTTGCTAGAACTTCCGCCAGTTCGGCAAGATCAGACGCGCCACGATCCAGCGCAGCCATCCGTTCACGCAACCCGTCCGCAAAAGGACCGAGTTCGTCTGCAAGAACGTTGTGTTTACGGGCCAAACCACGGATCGCAAAAAGGCGTTCCTCAGCCTGTTCTAGATCGTGCGGATTGAACGCAAGTTCCGCAATGCAGATTTCAACGCCCGACTGCGCCTCTCCAAGCTCAATCATCGCGCGTTCGAGCGAGGCCAACGGCGCGTCGAGCGTTCCATCCGCCTGCGCAGATGCATCGCCCAACCAGCGCATCGCATCACCAAGCTGCCCTTCGGCGCCGTTTATTCCAAGAGATTGATATGCCTTATGAATATCTTCGCCGATCTTTTCGGCTGCCTGCATCTTGCGGCGCTGTTTATCCAGTTCCGCATCCTCGCCTGCGCTTGGCGATAACCCGTCAAGTTCGGCAACCGAATGGCGCAAAAATTCTTCTTCTGCCTGCAATTCAGCGACGCGGACTTCTGCTGCCGCAAGCGCCTTTTTGGCGGCCGATAGGTCCTTCCACGCGGCGCGGACTGCGGCCAAACGCGGCGCCAGATTGCCAAACTCATCCAGCAATATCCGGTGCCCGCGCGGGTTTAGCAGCCCGTGATCATCGTGCTGCCCATGCAATTCGACCAGCGTTTCAGACACCGCACGCAAAATATCGCCGCTCACCCGTCGGTCGTTTATCCATGCGGTCTTACGCCCGTCGCGGCCATTGATCCGGCGCAAAATAAGCGCGTCATCATAACTAAATCCCGCCTCGCGCAGGACGTCCCACGCGCCGTGGTTCTCAGGCAGATCAAACTCGGCAATGACTTCGCCTTGATCTGCGCCTTGGCGTACAAGTTCAGCACGCCCCCGCCATCCCAGCACAAAACCAAGCGAATCCAACAAGATAGATTTACCCGCACCAGTTTCACCGGTCAGCACATTCAGACCCGGTTGAAACGCAAGTTCCAGTCGGTCAATGATGAGCATGTCACGAATATCAAGACTGCGGAGCATTCTGCCCGCCTAGAGCCATTCGCCGCGAACCATCTGGCGATAGATGGCGGACAACCAATTGTCGCCGAGTGAGACCGGTTCAAGCCCCTGCCCCGTCAGCAGCGCAAAGCTCTCTTCGTACCATTCCGTTGAACGATAGTTATAGCCAAGGATCGCGCCTGCAGTCTGGGCTTCTTCAACCAAGCCCAAAGACAAATAGCTTTCCACCAAACGGTGCAAAGCTTCCGGCGTGTGGGACGTGGTTTGGAAATCCTCAACCACGATACGGAATCGGTTGATAGAGGCCGCGAAGTGGTCACGCTTTAGATAATATCGTCCAATTTCCATCTCTTTCGCGGCGAGATGGTCAAAGGCGAGGTCGAATTTCAGCACGGACGAGCGCGCATATTCGGTGTCTGGATAGCGTTCAATCACGACCCGCAAAGACTGCAGCGCCTGAAACGTCAAACCCTGATCGCGGCCAATTTCGTCGATCTGATCATAATAGCTCAGCGCCAGCAAATACTGAGCATAGGCCGCATCGTCGTCGACCGGATAGAAATCGATGTAGCGCTGCGCGGCGGCGCGGGAATTGGGATAGTCTGTATCGCGATGATAGGAAAACGCCTGCATGATCAGCGCGCGCTTCGCCCATTCGGAATAGGGATAAAGGCGCTCAATCTCACCAAAGTAAAACGCCGCATCGTCGGCTTGACCGCGTTCAAGCTCAAACTCGCCACGTTCAAAAATTTGCTGTGCGGAATAGGAGTCGAGCGCACCAGACGCCCGACTGTCAAATGAATTGCAGCCTGCCAATAAGCCAAGCGCAATGACGCCTGTGGCCAGACCATTTCGAATTCTGCAGATGCTGCTGCGGCCTGACATAGAGGCGCCCCCGCTCACGATTATTGTTCGAAGATTGTCCTCGATTAACATTGGTCTAGCACACAAATTTGGCGTGCAAAATGCCTTTTGCACGCCTTAAGGCAGGTTTGATGGCTGGACTGGTATGATGGCCGGAATTCAGCACCAATTATGCGACTTGGGGCAGGTCAGCCCAACGAAGTCCGACACCTGGCAAACGCGCGGCGATTCCAGCGTCGGCATCGCGCCAACCCCATGCTTCTGGGTCGGCGAACAACGCGCAAAGCAGCGTATTCGTAACTGCATGGCCCGCTCTAGAGCCCGTATAACGTCCCAAAATCGGGGCACCTGCTGTGTACAAATCACCCAGTGCATCCAGCATTTTATGGCGTACGGCCTCGTCCTTGTGGCGCAAACCACCGGGGCTGAGAACATCCGCACCATCCACCACGACCGCATTTTCAAGCGTGCCGCCAAGGGCCAAGCCCTGGGCGCGCATCGCGTCCACGTCCGACGATCGACAGAACGTTCGGCTGTCGCACAGCTCACGCACGAAGGCACCGTTGGACATATTCAGCGTTTTTTGCTGATGGCCAATCGCACGATCCGCAAAATCAATTTCAAACCGGATGTGCAGTGTATCAGCCGGATCGAGCCGCGCTTGCGCGTCGCCCACCGTTACCGAAACCGATTTACGCACTTCAATAACACGCAGCGGCGCGTTCAGGCGGCGGATGCCAGCATGCAAAAACCCTTCGACGAACTGCGCCGCAGACCCGTCGAGAATCGGAACCTCTGGCCCCGTCACCTCGATCAATGCGTTATTCAAACCGCATCCCGCAAGCGCGGCCATAATATGTTCAATGGTGGAAACAGACGTTCCAGCGGCGTTTTCAATGCGCGTATTTAACGGAGAGACAATGACACGGTGCCAAAGTGCTGGCACGTCAGCCTCATGGGCATCAACGTCCGTGCGTCGAAAGACGATTCCATGATCGGCGGGTGCCGGACGCACAACGACAGACACAGGCCGCCCAAGATGGAGCCCCTTGCCTTCAAATGCCACTGTCGTATCAATCGTCGTCTGCACGTTTTTTTGCCTCACTTTTGTTAAAATAGCCTTAAGAGGTTGGGCCCGATCCCTCAACACACGCTTTGCAACGGTCTGAAACATGAGCGTAACATTGCAGCACAATACTGCCGATCTGGACGCTACGGTGCAGCAAGCACTTGTTATATAACAAAAAAGGGCCGCCCGAAGGCAGCCCGTTTTCATAAATTGTGACCTTACGTCAGACCAAAATCAGTTCGCTTGGCGACGCAAAAAGGCTGGAATTTCAATCCGCTCTTGATCAGCATCGGCCTGTGACATCGGAGCAGGCGCCTCTTCGCGCATGGACTCGACGGGTGGCTGCGGACGTTCTCTGGCTTGGCTTTCGTTATGACCGGTCATGCGGCTGATCAGGCTGTTAAGCCCACCCATGCGTGGCTTTGCGGATTCTTCTGACTCCATCGGTTCTGCAATAGGTGCCGCGACAGGCTTGCCGCGCGCCGCTGCCGTGCGCAGACGATCAAGCGTTTCCTGTGACGGCGTGCCAATTGCAGGGCGCTGCGGCGCCACGAATGCATCGCTTGATGCTTCGATCTCGACTTCCGCACGCGGCTGATAGGCTGCGGGTGGCAAATCAGAAACGGCAGCTGCTGCGACTGCAGGCGCGTCAAACGTTGGCTCTTGAAAAATAGGCTCCTGCGGTTGCGCGGCTGTTTCGTCAAACAATGTTGGTTCCGGCGCAACCTGTTCTGCAATCTCTGCAGCAATCGTTGCTGCAACAGTGGTCTCTTCGATCCGCGTTTCAGCTGATACATGCTGCTTCAAAGGCGCTGACATCGGGCGACGTGGGACCGGCATATCGCCTGTCTTAATGGCCGCATCAATGCCCGTGGCCACAACAGACACGCGCATCTTTCCTTCCATGCTGGTGTCCAACGTGGACCCGACGATGATGTTCGCCTCTGGATCAACCTTTTCGCGAATTTTGTTCGCGGCTTCGTCGAGTTCAAACAACGTCAGATCGTAGCCACCAGTGATGTTGATCAACACGCCGCGTGCGCCTTCGAGCGAAATTTCATCGAGCAGTGGGTTCGCGATGGCTTTCTCAGCGGCCTGAACAGCGCGATCTGCGCCTTCGGCTTCGCCTGTGCCCATCATGGCCTTGCCCATTTCGTCCATCACAGCGCGCACGTCTGCAAAATCAAGGTTGATAAGACCCGGACGAACCATCAGGTCAGTCACGCCCTTGACGCCTTGATAAAGAACATCATCCGCCAAAGCGAAGGCTTCGGTGAAGGTGGTGTTTTCATTGGCCAAACGGAACAGGTTCTGGTTTGGAATGATGATCAGTGTATCGACAACTTTTTGAAGTGCTTCGATGCCTTCATCAGCCTGCTTCATGCGCTTGCCGCCCTCAAACTGGAACGGTTTGGTCACGACGCCAACGGTCAGAACGCCAAGCTCGCGGGCTGCTTGTGCGATGATCGGGGCTGCACCGGTTCCAGTGCCGCCGCCCATGCCTGCTGTGATGAAACACATGTGCGCACCAGCAAGGTGGTCAACGATCTGTTCAATACTTTCTTCTGCGGCGGCAGCACCGATGGTTGCCCGCGCGCCAGCACCCAGACCCTCGGTGACTTTGACACCCATCTGGATTTTTGCAGGAGAACGCGATTGCTGAAGCGCCTGCGCGTCCGTGTTGGCCACGACGAATTCAACACCTTCAAGCTCTTGCTCAATCATGTTGTTGACGGCGTTGCCGCCGGCACCCCCAACACCGAAGACGGTGATGCGTGGCTTAAGTTCGTCCTGCCCGGGCATGGAAAGGTTCAATGTCATTTTGCTGTCCGCCTGTATTGTTGGCCCGTCCCAACGAGCGTTCTTGTCGTAGTATTTCCTCGATCCTAACGGCTGTTGCCACTGTGGTCACGGAAAAACTGCAAAAAAAGCGCAAAATGTGGGCCTGTTTGAGTAATTTTCCGCCGTATCTAGCGTGATCGGCGAAATCTTGCGTATGCGGGGGTGATAACCCACGGAATTACCAGTTCTCTCGGAACCAACGGACCGCCCGTTTGAACGATCGCGCCGGGTATTTTTCGGCGGGAATGTCGAAATCCCACCATTCGTCTTGTGGATTTGCGGCAAAGAGTGACAGGCCCACAGCGGCAGAAAATGCCGATCCGGTGGCCGCCTGTGGCAGACCTTGAACGCGCAACGGGCGACCAAGGCGCACCTGCTGGCCGAGGATTTTGGTCGCCAGACCGTCGAGGCCGGGAATTTGGCTGCCGCCACCGGTCAACACGATTTGCTGGCTGGGCAAGTGTTCAAAACCAGCCGCGTCCAGACGCACGCGCACTTCTTCAAGAATTTCTTCAACGCGCGGGCGCATAATACCAATCAGTTCGGCGCGCGATACCGTGCGCCGGTCTCGTTCCCAATCGCCGGTGTTGCTGCCGACTTCGATCATTTCGCGGTCGTCCATCCCCGTTGCCAGCACGCCGCCGTAGAATGTTTTGATCCTTTCGGCCATCGCGGGGGCGACTTGCAGGCCCATGGAAATGTCAGACGTGACGTGGTCGCCCCCCATGCGCACAGAATCCGAATAGATCATATGTTTGCGCATAAAGATGGAAATGCCAGTCGACCCACCTCCCATGTCGATACACGCCGCACCGAGTTCTTGTTCGTCTTCCACCAGCGATGAAATGCCGGATGCATAGGCTGACGATGCGATGCCAGCCAATTCAAGATCACAGCGCTTGATACAATAGAGAAGGTTTTCGATGATGCTCGCTTCGACCGTCATCATGTGCATGTCGGTGGTCAGTGTCGCGCCGATTTGCCCGCGCGGATCCGCAAGGCCGGAACGGTGATCAAGTGCAAAGTTGATCGGCTGGGCGTGTAAAACTTCGCGCCCCTCGCCAATATCCGGAATCTCACATTCGGCCAGCACGCGGCCAATATCGCCCTCGGTGACAACCTGCCCTTGTACATCAACCTGTCCGTCCAGCCCGTAGGACCGTGGACGCCCGCCTGACAAACACGCAATCACATGATCGACACGCACATTGGCCATTTTCTGCGCCGCTTGAACGGCGGTGCGCACGGCACGTTCGGTTTCGGCCATGGCCTCGACCTCACCAAAACGAACACCCCGCGACCGGGTCGTCGCGGCGCCAATCACGCGAAATGATGATTGCCCCGCCATGGACCCGACCCCGTCGCCACCACTGTCCTTGGCGCTAAACTGTTCGGGCCCATCAAATCGCAGCACGAGGCAGGCAATTTTTGAACTGCCCACATCGAGGATGGCAATGACACCCCGTTGCATGGCCGCTTGGCGCATATTGCGCATGGCGCGTTGGGATTGGTACAGATCTCTCATGTTTTACACACCTATTCTTGTTCTTGGTCGGCGTTGATTTGGCGCAGGTTCGCAACGGCCTGTTCATTCAATCTGAGTGTTGGGCGGGTGGGGTTGCGCATGTCTACGACAGCCACATCGCGCTCCAAAAGGTCTTGCGCTTGGTTCAATGCGACGACGCGCTCGAACGCCGCAATTGGGTTGTTGGTCGGCAGCAATATACGCTGACCAGTGTCTAGGATCACATCCCAACGGCGTTCACCCATGCGCACAACGCCGCGCATGCGTGGGGCCAGCGGGCCAGCGCGGGCATAAATCTCAAGCCCCTCGGCCAATGCTTCGCGCGCACCGTCCCCTGTGATCAACGGCAAATCAGATCGATCCGCGCGCACGATAATGTTGCGGATCAGCACACCGCCGGCGTCGATCAGTTTCAACCCGGCGGGTGCGCGAAACACCGCCACCGGAATGCGTTGGGTGACATGGACCTGCAAAATTCCACCGGGTCGCACGCGCAGCGTGGCGTCAGCGACAGCAGGCAAAGCGGCGACAATCTGGCGCATATCTTCAAGGTCGAGATCAAAGTTTGAGCTCGGAAATTCCAACGGCAGCACCGTGCGGATATCGCCAGCAAGCGTGTCGTCCGCACCATCAATCGTCATCACTTTGACCATGAATTCGTCGCGCTGCTGAATTCGGGACTTGGTCGTATTGTAGGCGTCGGCAATCATCAGGCGGTTCGGCTCGCGCGCGGTCCAGCCTGCGATCAGGCCGGCCACAACCAACAACGGCACGCCGACTTTGACAAGTTTGCGAAAACCCGGTGTCAGCATCAGACGCTGATAGCGATAGCGCATCCGCGATGGCGCGGGATCGCGGCGGCCGGTTGGTCGTTGTGCCCTTAGCGGTTGCATGATGCGTCCTCTATCATCCAGGTCATCAAATCCGGAAAGCTGATGCCACAAAATGCGGCCTGTTCAGGGGCCAGCGATGTTGGCGTCATGCCCGGTTGGGTGTTGGTTTCCAGCAGGATCAACCCGTCAAGGCCACGGGCTTCGTCCCAACGGTAATCGGTACGGCTTAACCCGCGACAGCCAAGGGCGTCGTGCGCACGCACTGCGAAATCCATACAGGCTTGGAAAATGTCGTCCGGTATTTTCGCCGGTACTATGTGGGTCGACCCGCCGACCTCGTACTTCGCGGCGTAGTCATACCAGCCATCAACCACGATATCGGTGACGGTCAGCGCGCGCGTGCCCAGCACTGTAGTCGTGAGTTCACGCCCCGGCGCATAGGTTTCGACCATCATCACGTCCGGCAAATCAGCTGCCAATGTGGGCGGGCTGTCGCCGTCCATCACCAGATAAATCCCAACGCTAGACCCTTCGTCGTAGGGTTTCACCACATAAGGCGGCGGCAAGACATGCGCAGCTTCAATCTCGGATTTAGCCGCCAACACGCTCTCTACAAATGGCAGCCCATGTGCGCGGTAGACGTCTTTGGTTTTTTGTTTGTCCATCGCCGTGGCCGACGCCAGAACGCCGGAATGGGTATACGGAATGCGCAACCATTCCAGCACGCCCTGCACAACGCCGTCTTCGCACCACCGACCATGCAACGCGTTAAACACCGCGTCCGGTTTTGCCAGTTTCAGGTGTTCGACAAGGTCCATGCCTGCATCAATTTCGACAACGTCAAATCCGGCGGTCCGCAAAGCGGTCGCACATTCCCTGCCCGAACTGAGAGATACCTCACGTTCAGTCGACGGGCCGCCCAACAGGACGGCAATTTTTTTAGGTGTCCTGCTCGACACGCTGTCCTCTTTCGCGGACCTTTATTGGTCCGTCATTTATGACAATTTTAAATCGTCATCTGTCGTATTTAGCGAACCCCTGCCTGATGGGGTTTTGACCTTTTTGCTTGTGCAAAGGCGATCAACCTTGCGGGGTCGGTTCACCAACCCTCATAATTTCCCATTCTAGCGTTAGTCCACTGGTTTCGTAAACCTTTTTTCGAACGTCCTCGCCCAATCCGATCAGATCAGCGGCAGTTGCACCACCCGCATTGGTCAGAAAGTTGGAATGTTTGGTGTTCATGACGGCGCCGCCACGTGTCGCACCGCGCATGCCCGCATCATCAATGACTTTCCAAGCCTTCAGATCATGGGTGTCATCGGCCTTCCCTGTGCTGGAAAACCCCGCCGGATTGCGAAACGTACTGCCTGCGGTGCGATCTTTGGTCGGTTGGGTTTCATCACGCTTGGCCAATTGCGCTGTCATGCGATCTTCAAGTGTCTGCACATCTTCACGCACAGCTTTTAGCGTGGCTGACACGATGACGGCCCCTTCAGGCAATGTTGAGGACCGGTATTTCAGATCAAGATCAGCAACCGCCAGCGTTTGCACCGAACCGTCGCGCATCACGGCCCGAACATCTTGCAGCACGTCTGCCATATAGTCACCATAACAGCCCGCATTCATCGTCACAGCCCCGCCAATTGATCCCGGAATCGTGCGCAGAAATGTCAGATTCAGCCCAAGTGCGGCCGCCTTGCGTGCCACATGTGCGTCCAGCGCCGCGGCCCCCGCCCGCACCAGATCGCCATCAAATTCGATGCCGTTGAACCCGCGCCCCAGCCGGATCACCACACCACGCACGCCACCATCGCGCACGATCAGGTTGGACCCAACCCCCATGACAAACACAGGCACGTCCAAGGGCAATGCGGTCAAAAAGCTGCGCAAATCATCTTCGTCCGCAGGCTGAAACAACACATCCGCAGGCCCACCCACGCGCATCCATGTCAAACCGGACAGGTCACGGTTCGGGGTCAAAACCCCACGTACGATTGGTAAATCTCTCAACACCATGAACACCGTTTAGCGCGACATACCGTTGCTGCCAAGTCAGCGCAAAATCGCTCAGGCCTCAACTGGCCCGACCAAATGCGCCGCGCACCCGGCGCGCCAAATTGATCAACGGCCAGCGCAACAAACTACATCCCGCGCACAAGAACCCAAGGCCGATCCAAGGCCCGTTCGTGTAGGTAATATAGCCCAGCAACGGAATGCCGATCGCGATCAAAAAATACGCCCGCGACCACAGATTATCTCGGCTCGGCACCATCGCCAGCACATTTGCGGCCACCAGCCATGCAAACCCCAAACCGATTGCGATCATTTTGGTATCTCCGGATTCTGGCCACGTGCGCGCGCAAAGATATACTTTAGCGGATTGCGAAACATCGAAGCAAACGCAAGCACCGCAGCAATGCTCCAGCCCCAGCCGAAATCATAGCCAAGCCAGATGACCAAAACAGGGGCGAGCAGCAGCAACGTAATCCCCGGAGCGTATTGCAACCGCATTGGCAACAGCGCAGTGGCAGTGGCCACAAACACCCAAATAATGGCAACAATAATCGACCAACTCATGCGGATTTCCCATTTGTCTTTGCTTCAAAAATATCCCGGGGGGAGTCCGCAGGACGGGGGGCTGGCCCCCCGTTTGATCGGATTGACGCAGCCAATTCGACCCTGCTCACAACAGCCCGCCAAGCAAGATGCGCCGAACAGGTCGCGCAAACATCAAACCACCACTCATAGCGCCCAAAGCCAATGTCGCTTCACCGGGATTGTACTGCATATGGACCAACATCATGCCAACAAACGCAATAGAAAACGCCCACAAAAGCCGGCGCAGCCATTTGATCATCGGCATCAGGGCCACGATCAAGATCGCACCAAGGATCAGCCATTCATACGTCACGCCTTTAGCAGATCCGGCAGCGCGTTGGCCCAACCCGAAATTGATCCCGCACCAAGGCAAACGACCATATCACCCGGTTTTGCCTGTTCTTTCACCAGCGCGACAAGATCGGCCTCATTGGTGATTGCGCGGGCATCACGGTGCCCCGCACGGATCAGACCCGCGACCAGATCATCGCGTGTTGCGCCTTCGATGACATCCTCTCCAGCGGCAAAAACCTCGGTGATCGCGACGACATCGGCGTCGTTGAAACACGCACAGAAGTCCGCGAAATGATGATGCAGTCTGGTGTAGCGATGCGGTTGGTGCACCGCGATAATGCGCCCCTCTGACGCTTGCCGCGCGGCTTTTAGCACGGCGGTGATCTCGGTCGGGTGGTGGCCGTAATCGTCAATAATGGTTACGCCGTCGACTTCGCCCACACGGGTAAATCGGCGCCCGACACCTTTGAACGCGGCTAACGCTGTGCGGATTTCTTGCGTCTTCATACCCAGATAACGCGCAACGGCGATGGCCGACAATGCGTTGGACACGTTGTGATCGCCCGGCATCGGCAGTGCGCAGTCCTCAATTATTAGGTCTTCGTTCTGCAAAACCACGTCGAAATGCGCCACGCCCTTTTTGTAGGTCAAATTGATCGCCCGCACGTCGGCCTGCGCATTAAAGCCATAGGTCACAACCCGTCGATCCGTGATTTTGCCAACCAGCGTCTGCACATCGCTGTCATCGGTGCAGCACACCGCCAGCCCGTAGAACGGAATGTTGGACACGAAATCATAAAACCCGGCGTGCAGGTTTTCGATCGTGCCCCAGTGTTCCATGTGTTCGGGGTCGATGTTTGTCACAATCGCGATGGTGGCTGGCAGGCGGTTGAATGTGCCGTCGCTTTCATCCGCTTCGACAACCATCCATTCGCCGTCCCCGACCCGCGCGTTCGATCCATAAGCGTGGATAATACCGCCGTTCACCACAGTGGGATTGAATTTGCCTTCTTCCAGCAGCGCCGCGACCATTGTCGTTGTCGTGGTCTTGCCGTGGGTTCCGGCCACTGCGATGTTTGATTTCATCCGCATCAGTTCGGCCAGCATTTCAGCGCGGCGCACGACGGGCAGACCACGCTGGCGGGCCGCATCCAGTTCGGGATTGCCGGGTTTAATCGCACTAGAAATGACGATGACCTCGGCATCCTCGATATTCTCGGCCCGCTGACCTTCAAAGATGAACGCGCCCAGCTTTTGCAATCGTTTGGTGATCGGCGTCTGTTTCAGATCAGACCCTTGCACAATATAGCCGTGCGACAGCAACACTTCGGCGATGCCCGACATTCCAATGCCACCGATCCCGACAAAGTGGATCGGGCCAACGTCGAGGGAGATTTTCGTTGCAGCGTTCATGTCAGGGCTCCCGTCCATCTTTTCGCCTTCGTCTTACTATTTAGTGTGACGCGCTTAGGGGGTCGTTTCACTCAACTCTAGGGTCAGCGCAACAAGAGTTTCTGTCGCATCCGGTTTGCCACAGGCAAGTGCAGCTTGTGACATTTTCATCGCCCCTTTGGGATTGCTCAACACAGCCGCAATTTGTTCTGACAGACTTTCGACATGTAAATCCGCCTCTGCGATCATGATCGCGGCGCCCGAAGTCACCAGTTGCTTGGCGTTTGCAGTCTGGTGGTCTGCCGCGGCCAGCGCATAAGGCACGAGGATCGACGGGCGGCCAATGACGCTTAGGTCCGCAATGGAAGACGCGCCCGCGCGGGCAATCACCAGTTGGGCTTCGGACATGCGGGTCGGCACGTCGTTGAAAAATGTCTGCACATCAGCAGGAATGCCTTCGTCCGCGTAGTACTGCGCCACGCGGTCAAGGTCTTCGCTGCGGGCTTGATGACTAACGCGGATGTTGCGACGGATCGCACTTGGTAAGCCAGAAATCGCAGGTGGGACAACGTCGCTCAAGATGCGCGCGCCCTGCGATCCGCCCATCACCAAAATCGACATCGGGTAATCGCCGGGTGCAATATAGCCAGCACCTGCGCGCTCAAGGATCGCACTGCGCACAGGGTTTCCGACTGGAACACCTGTCAAACCTTTGGGCATGTCGGTTGGCCACGTTCCGCATGCGACCTTGTCGACACGTTTGGCGAATAACTGGTTCACACGGCCAAGCACGCCGTTTTGTTCATGGATCATTCGCGGGCTTCGCAAAACCCATGCGGCAGACATCGCCGGAATGGTCGGGTAGCCGCCAAAACCGACAACAACCGCAGGTCTATCGCGCAGCATCTTATATATTGCCGACAGGATACCCCCCACAATCGTAAGCGGCGCCTTTAGTTTCGCAAGCAGCCCGCCACGCGCGAACGTCGCCGATCCGACCTGTTCGATTTCAACCGCATGGGGAAAGCCGCAAGTATAGCGCGCACCGCGACTATCAGTCGACAGCTTCACCCGCCAACCGCGCGCCAACATCGCCTCTGCCAAGGCCTGCGCTGGAAACATATGCCCGCCCGTGCCGCCCGCGGCGATAATCAGAAGTGGATTGACCATCGCTTATCGACCCCGCCGCAGCAAAATATCACCGATCTGGCCTTGTGGACGTGTGCGCGTAAACGCCAACAACATGCCCACGGCGATGCCGGACGCGATCACGGATGACCCGCCATAACTGATGAACGGCAACGTCATGCCCTTTGCAGGCAACAGTCGCACAGCCACGCCCATATTGATCATCGCCTGAACGCCGACAATGCAGGCCAATCCGCTGCCCGCCAGCCGGATGAACGGGTCACGTTCTTTCATCAGGCGCATCAAGGATCGCACGACGACGATAGAATACAATGTGATCACGGCCAACACACAGATCAGCCCGTATTCTTCTGCCGCCACGGCGATAATGAAATCTGTATGGGCATCAGGCAGCGACCATTTCACTTGCCCTTCACCGACGCCAACCCCAAAGAACCCGCCCTCGCGGATCGCATTGGTGGCATACCCAAGCTGTGTGGTGGGGTCGACGTCAGGGTTCAAGAACCCGTCAATGCGGCGTGCAAAGTGTTCGGAATTCGAATACGCAAGCGAGCCGCCAAAGGTCACTAGGCCCGCCAATCCAACCAACAACAGGATCGGCGCACCAGCGACAAAATACATCACGCCCCAGCCAAACAGAACCAGCGCCGCTTGACCAAAGTCTGGCTGCATGGCCAAGAACAGCACGATCACAAGTGTCAGGATCAACGAATATGTTTTACCGGGTGGCCCGCCGACCTCTTTGCTCGCGGCCATAAACCATGCGGCAACAACGATAAATCCGGGCTTGAGGAATTCGGACGGCTGAAGTGATGCAAACCCAAGCGAATACCACCGCACCGCCCCTTTGCCAAAGTCCGTGCCAAAGAACGGCAGGCCCATCAGCGCAATGAACGACGCCACAAAACCCAGCACGGCCAATCTGCGCACCAGTGTGGGTGACATCATTGATGTGAAAATCAGCACCGCCATCGCAATGGCGCCAAAGAAGGCTTGGCGCTGCACATAGTGGAATGGCTCGAACCCGTTTTTGGCGGCTAAGGGCGGCGACGCCGCCAGCCCCAAAAGCAACCCGATACCGAATAATGCAAGGACGCAGGACAGCGTCCATTTATCCACCGTTCGCCACCAACGTGGAAGAACAGGATCACCCGATTGAACGGGGATCGCTCCGAAAACCATTTCTGTCATGGCGACTGCCTTACTGCCTCAATACGCCCGTTTTCCGGGTCTGATGCTAAGTGTAGCGGCAAATGCCCCGCGTTTCCAGTGAAATGACAGCGCTATTTCGCCCCCTTGCGCGAGGGGCCGTTTCAAGGCAACTCATCGGGATGCATGTGAACACCCTTATCCTTGGCGCAGGCGCCGCCGGACTGCACTGCGCGGCCTTTTCGGGGCCGGACACTTTGGTCGTGGATCACGCCAAAGCGCCCGCAGAAAAGATCCGTATTTCGGGCGGCGGGCGCTGCAATTTTACCAACCTTGGCACGACGCCTGCAAATTTTATCAGCCAGAACCCGCATTTCGCGAAATCCGCGCTGGCGCGCTATACACAGTGGGATTTCATAGACCTTGTGGATCGTCACAACATTGCGTGGCATGAAAAGACCTTGGGCCAATTGTTCTGCGATGAAACTGCCAAAGACATCATCGCGATGCTGCTCTCTGAGATGGCCGCAACAGCCGAGTTGTGGTTGCAAACCGAGGTCGGCAATATTCGCCACGACGGCACACACTATCAGGTCGCCCTGAAACGCCACGGGCAGGTCACGCTGGTGCAGGCCGTCAATCTGGTTGTCGCAACGGGTGGCAAATCAATCCCGAAAATGGGCGCGACGGGGCTGGCATATCAAATCGCGGAACAGTTTGGGCTGGCCATCACCGACACGCGCCCCGCCCTCGTGCCCTTCACGTTTTCGGATGACAGGTTCAAACCGATTGCTGGCACCGCCACGCCAGCCCGAATAATCACTGCGGATGGCACAGCATTTGATGAATCCTTGCTGTTCACCCACCGCGGGTTGTCTGGCCCTGCTGTTCTGCAAGCGTCGAGCTATTGGCACATGGGTGAGGACGTGCGCGTCGCCCTTGCGCCTGATTTTGACATCGAAGCGGCATTAAAAATACAACGCGCACAAGACGGGCGAAAGGCGGTGAGCACAGCACTCGCCGTGCACCTGCCCGCCCGCCTCGTGGACTTTCTGGGCGATGAACTGGACCTGACAGGAAACGTCGGTGATCTGGCAGACGCGCGCATCGCCGACCTCGCTGCATCATTGCAAAACTGGTTGCTCAAACCCTCTGGCACCGAAGGCTACCGCACAGCAGAAGTCACCGTTGGCGGCGTGGATACCAACGGATTATCCTCCAAAACCATGCAATCCAAAACTACGCCGCACCTATATTTCATAGGCGAAGCGGTCGACGTCACAGGCTGGTTGGGGGGGTACAATTTCCAATGGGCGTGGTCGTCTGGCTATGCCGCAGGCGTTGCAATCGCGGCGGGCGCACCATGACCAAGGCAGCGGCAGAATTGCGGGTCGACTTTGTCAGCGGCGCTGTCGCACATCGCTTGCGGTTCGGCGGCGGGCGCGGGCAATCACTGGCCAAAGCCATGGGGTTGCGCGCGGGCAAAACGCCGATGATCGTTGATGCGACGGCTGGTTTGGGACGCGATGCGTTCTTATTGGCGTCGCTGGGTGCGCAGGTCACGATGATTGAACGCTCAGACATAATGCACGCCTTGTTAGTCGATGGCATGGCCCGCGCGATCGCCGAGGGTGGCGAATTTCGCGACATCATTGGTCGCATGACGCTGCTGAAAGGCGATGCCAAAGACCTTTTGGCGGACCTTGCGGGCGAGGCTGTTCTGATTGATCCCATGCATCCGCCCCGCAAAAATTCAGCCCTAGTAAAACGCGAATTGCGCCAAGTCCGTGAAATCGTAGGCACGGACGACGACGCCGCAGATTTGGTGCGTGTCGCGCTTGACTGCGCCCGCAATCGCGTGGTTTTGAAATGGCCCGCCAAGGCTGATCCAATCGACGTAGGACGGTCCTGTTCCCATCAAATCCTTGGTAAATCAACGCGCTATGATGTGTTTATGGTTGGATGAAGGACGCGTTAATCCGCCAATTCAGCCACGCAAGCCGCAAAATCATCTCCACGACGTTCAAAGTTGTCATATTGATCAAACGACGCCGCAGCGGGGGCCAGCAACACGGTGTCACCTGCCTCAGCCTCCGCGCCGGCCTTTGCCACCGCCGTGGCCATATCGCCGCAGACCTCGACATTCAGCCCTTTGAGCTTCATCGCAAATGCCGCCGCCTCACGCCCAATCACGTAAGCCTTCACGACCGTCGGCGCGGGTAGCAATGCATCCAGCCCGCCTTCTTTTTCCAAGCCACCACAAATCCAGCGCACCTTGCTGAACGCCGCCAATGCCTTGGCCGCTGCATCCACATTTGTCGCCTTGCTGTCGTTGACATACCGCACGCCAACCTTCTCGGCGATCAACTGGCTGCGATGCGGTAAGCCCTTGAAACTAATCAGCGCGGCCTCGATCACACGCGGCCCGATGCCCAACGCGCGGCACGCGGCATAGGCCGCACAGGCGTTCTGGTGATTGTGCACACCGGGCAATCCAGGAATCGCGCGCAGATCAATTGACCCGACCTGGCGCCCCTTGCGATACTCGCTCAAGAACCCTTTGCGCGCGAAAACCGACCAGCCGATCCCGTCGATCTTTTGTCCGGATGACACGCGGATCACGCGATCATCGCTTGGCCCTTCGGACAATTGATTGGCGATATAGAGCCCTTCCATTTCATCGACGCCAATCACTGCGCGGTCGGGCCCGCCTTCTGCGAACAGGCGGCGTTTGGCGGCGAAGTAGCCGCCCAAACCTGCGTGGCGATCCAGATGATCGGGGCTGAGGTTGGTGAAAACGGCAACGTCCGGCGTCAGCGCGCGCGCAAGGTCTGTCTGGTAACTGCTTAATTCCAATACAATAACTTCGCCGTCGTGGGCTTCGTCGAGGTCGAGAACGCCGCGCCCGATGTTGCCTGCCAGCTGCGCGGGCCGCCCTGCGTGTTCCAAGATGTGATGGATCAAGGCCGACGTGGTGGATTTGCCGTTGGATCCTGTGACGGCGATGACTTTGGGGATGCTGTCAAATTCGTCCCATTCCGACGTCGCAAAGCTGCGAAAAAACAGGCCGATGTCGTTGTCCACGGGGCAGCCTTCGGCCAGCGCGCGCGCGATCACGGGGTGCGGTTCGGGATAGAGATGCGGGATACCGGGGGAAGTGATGAGGGTGGCTATGTCTTTGAAAGAGCCATGTTTTGTCAGGTTTGTGAGCGTCACACCTGCATCGGCTGCCTTGGTTTCCGCGTCCGGCGAGTCGTCCCAAACGACCACCTCAGCACCGCCCGCCTGCAAGGCCGCGACGGCCGCGAGACCGGATCGGCCAAGCCCCAAAACGGCGACAGTTTTGCCGGAAAAGCCCTGTACTGGAATCATGATTTTGCCCCTTTGTTGCGTTGCGGACATTGGCGGTTTTGGCGGGGCTGGGCAAGGTGGGTTAACACGCGTTCCCGCGGGGCACAGGCCGTACACATCCTGTACACAGGCTGTACACACCCTGTATGTACAGCAGCCGGTTTGCAGGGTGGTTAATTTTGTTCGGTGGGTGGCGGTGGGAGGCTGGCGATGTTCGTTTTGAGCGTCGCGATGTTGGGATGAT
>JAGGNB010000056.1 GCA_017886375.1 Octadecabacter sp. | reverse complement strand
CGGGCCATTAACGTTCCTATAAGAACGCTGCCCTATTGAGACATCCAATCCTGTTTTTCACGCGACAGGTTTAGGAAAGGTCCATCAATGCTCAATCGTTCGGGTGCGCCCATTGGTTTGCGGTACAAAGCTTACTCTGCATGCGGCATCGCTGTGAGTTGCGTAGCAGCAATTGCGATTCTTGGTCCATCAGGTATCTTGGCGAGCCTAATCTTCATGCCACTTTTGACCCTCTTGATCGGTTTGCCGTCGGGACGACAACTTGATGTTGCGGAGACTGATCCGAAAGACAAACGTGATTTCATCGTTGGATGCCTGTCACGTTTCTTAGGGGAAATTGGTCATCCAACAGTCGCCATGATCGTCGAAATCGATGACTACCAACAGCTTGAAGAAGTATACGGTCGCAGAGCGTTGGAAAGCGCGCTGACATTCACACAGAGCGTGATCGAAGAACATCTGACGGAGGCAGACGTGACCATTCATCTAGACGGGTCGCGGTTTATGTCTGCCTTTGCGCCGCAAGCCCCCCATGAACACGAAGCAATGCTCAACACATGTACCCGCATCCAACATTCGCTGGCGAATGTGCCATGCATGACCGATCTACCTGTGCAGTTGACCGCATCGATAGGGTTCGCTGCATCCAATAAGCTGGAACGCCCAACAGCCGAAGGGTTGATGCAAGCATCGTTCTCAGCGCTGTCGGAGGCCCGTCGCAAAGCACCGAGCGCGGTGCGCGCCTTTTCCGAGGCGATGTTGTCACGACAGGCCGCACGTAAAAAAATTGCAAAAGACGCAAAACGTGCGTTTGAGCAGGGCGAAATATTTGCCTATTTCCAACCTCAACTGCATCTCCACGATGGAACGCTGTCAGGGTTTGAAGCGCTGACACGCTGGCACCATCCCGAACGTGGAATTATTTCGCCTGCGGACTTCCTGCCTGCATTGGAACAGGCGGGTTTGATGCAAAAGCTCGGTGAAACGATGATCAAGCAGGCACTTCAGGCGCTTACGTTTTGGGACAAAGCCGGGCTGAATGTTCCGCGAATTGGTGTCAACTTTTCAACCAGTGAACTGCGCAATCCCCGCCTTGTGGATCGCATCGCAATGCACTTGGATGTCAGCAATATCGCACCACACCGTTTGGTTATTGAGGTTCTGGAGACTGTCATCGCCGATGGCGCCGATGATGACATTATCGGCAATCTTGCGGCGTTGGCAGATCTAGGCTGCGGGATTGATCTGGATGATTTTGGCACAGGCTATGCGTCAATCACCAACATTCGACGCTTCAGTGTCGGGCGCATCAAGATTGATCGCTCGTTCGTGGCTGGCGTCGATACGGATTCCGAACAACGCAATATGGTCGCAGCGATTCTGACGATGGCTGACAGGTTAGGCGTACAGACTTTGGCAGAAGGTGTTGAAACGCGGGGCGAAAAGGATGCGTTGAATGCTTTGGGTTGTCACGATGTGCAGGGTTTTCAGATCGCGCGGCCGATGCCTGTAGAAGAAACCATCCAATGGGCGACGGCCTATTTCCACCAATCCCAAGAGCCCGTGCTTTTCTCCAAACGCGCGAGCTGACCCATCCAATGTGACAAAGCCGCCCAGAGTCCACAGAATTAAGGCAAAAGCGCTTGACCTTTGTTGCTCCGACCTGTTGAACCTGCTTGATATTTCAAATGCAGTTTCAGGCGGCTTAAATGGACGACCAGAACAAGAATCTCATCCTCGCAACAGCGCTCAGCTTCATCGTGATTCTGACATGGTTCGTTCTGTTTCCTCCTCCGGAGGTGGCTGAACCTGCGCCAACGGCAGAGATCACGTCGACAGATGGAACGACCCTCGGAGTAGATGCGCAAATTCCAGAGCAGGTCGGCGAAGTCGCCGTTCTCGCGCCTCTTTCCGCCGAAGACGTTATAGCAGACGCACCCCGCATCGTGATCGATAGTGAAAGCCTGACCGGATCGTTGTCTTTGACGGGTGGCAGAATTGATGATCTTTCCCTCAAAGGATATCGTGAGACGCTGAATCCTGATGCAGATCTCGTTCGGCTTTTGTCGCCGATCGGGACCGATTCGCCTTATTACGCTTTGCACGGCTGGGTCGCTGCAGTGGGTGCAACGGCGGACCAAGTCCCCGGCGCGTCAACGCAATGGCAAATAGAATCAGGCGAAACGCTGTCACCGGGGAGCGACGTAACCCTTGTTTGGGGCAACGGTGCTGGACTGACGTTCCGCAAAACGTTCGCTGTAGATGAGGAATTCCTGTTCACGGTCACGCAAACCGTTGAAAACACGACCGGTGCTGAAATCGCACTTCGCCCGTACGGACTAGTGGCGCGTCACGGCGAGCCTGACCAGATCGGCTTCTTCATTCAGCACGAAGGCGTTGTGCGGATGTCGGACGGGTCGATGGAAGAAATCAACTACGACGACATGCCAGACCTCACCACACAAGAGGGCCGCATCGAAGTCGAAGAAAACGGTTGGATCGGGTTTTCAGACCAATACTGGATGACCGCGTTGATCCCGACACCCGGTCGCGACTTTCGCTCTACTGCCAAGTTTGCCAACGACATCTACCAGATTGAAACCGTTTACCCGATGATCACTGTCGCGCCTGGTGCGACGGCCTCAGCAAACACTCAGTTCTTTGCCGGTGCGCAAGAATGGGAAGTCATTCGGAGTTACCAAAACGATCTCGGTATTGATCGGTTCCTCGATAGCATCGACTGGGGTTGGTTCTTCTTTCTGACCAAGCCTATCTTCGCTATGCTGCATTGGCTCAACGGGCTCATCGGCAATATGGGTTGGTCGATCATTTGTCTTACGTTTGTGATCAAGGCGCTGTTGCTGCCGCTGGCCTACAAATCCTATGTTTCGATGGCCAAAATGCGGGAACTTCAGCCCGAGATGGCGAAGCTGAAAGAAGCCGCAGGCGACGATCGTGAGAAGCTCCAGAAAGGCATGATGTCTCTTTATAAAGAGAACAAGGTGAACCCTGCATCTGGTTGTCTACCGATCTTGATGCAAATCCCGATCTTCTTCTCTCTCTATAAGGTGATTTTCGTCACAATCGAGCTGCGGCACGCGCCGTGGATCGGCTGGATTAATGACTTGAGCGCGCCGGACACCTCGACGATGTACAACCTGTTTGGCCTGCTGCCATGGGGCGCGCCAGAGCCGGATTCGATCCTCGCGCTGGTCTTTATTGGCGTCATGCCAATCGTGCTTGGCATTTCCATGTGGTTGCAACAAAAGCTAAATCCAGCCCCAACGGACGCAACGCAGAAGATGATTTTTGCCTGGATGCCTTGGGTCTTCATGTTCATGCTCGGCGGCTTCGCAAGTGGCCTTGTGCTGTATTGGATTGCGAACAACACGATCACATTCATGCAGCAATACGCCATTATGCGCAGCCAAGGCTTCAAGCCTGACCTGTTCGGCAACATCACCGGCCGCAAAAAACCGGACCCTGAGTAATGGGAACGGTCGCTGAACTTTGGCGGCACCCTATAAAAAGCCACGGTCGCGAACCCCTCGCGACTGTGAATCTGAACGCCGGAAAATGCATGCCGTGGGACCGTCATTGGGCGGTTACCCACGAGCAGACCAAATTTGACGGGTCCGGTTGGTTCTATTGCCGCAACTTCATGATTGGATCCCGAGCACCTAAATTGGTTGGCATTTGGGCAGAATTTGATGATGTTTCCGGCACGATAACGTTGCGCCACCAAGATTGTGGTGAGATCACCTTCAACCCAGATCAAGACGACGCGGCCTTTCTCGCTTGGGTTACGCCACTCTGCCCAGCAGACCGCGCAGCACCTCAAGCGATTGTAAAGGCAGTGGGCCGCGGGATGACTGATAGCGAAATCCCGTCGGTTTCAGTCACCAACCGATCCAGTCACAAGGCTGTAGAAACAGCAATCGGCCACCCCCTTGAGATGGAGCGCTGGAGGGCCAATATCTGGCTCGACGGTATTGATGCTTGGGACGAACTAGACTGGATCGGTAAGAAAATTCGAATCGGCGAAGCGGAGCTAGAGGTCCGTGAACCCATCGTGCGCTGTTTGGCGACAGCGACGAATCCGGTGACAGGCGTGCGCGATGTAGACACGCTTGGCGCTTTGAATAACACATTCGGCCACCAGCACTTCGGCGTCTATGCCGTGGTGACAAAAGATGGCCATGTCGCCCTCGGCGACCAAGCACAGGTACTGTAGATGCAACTTCCTTTTCCTTCCGCAGAAGAGCCAGATGAAATAACCCGCGAGGCGGGCCGCAAGATGTTTGCGGGCGAAACCGACTTCGTCAAAGGCGTTGTCGCGATGGAAGGGTTACCCGATCCAGACCGCCCTGAGGTGTGTTTTGCAGGGCGATCCAATGTCGGGAAATCCAGCCTGATCAACGCCCTGACCGGTCGTAAGGGCCTCGCGCGGGCGTCAAACACGCCTGGCCGCACGCAGGAGATTAACTTCTTTACCGTCGGCGAAAGCCACTACCTTGTCGACCTTCCCGGATACGGCTACGCGAACGCGCCCGTCGCGGTCGTTGAAAAATGGCAGCGGTTGTTGAAGAACTACTTGCGCGGCCGCGTGACCTTGCGCCGTGCATTCGTGCTGGTCGATGCGCGTCATGGCATCAAATCCGTGGACGAAGAAATCATGGCCCTGCTCAGCAGTGCTGCGGTGACGTTCCAATGCGTGATGACGAAGACCGATAAGCTGAAAAAGGGCGAGTTGGACGCGGTTTTGGCGCAAGTGCGCCTCAAGCTTTCCAAGTTCGCCTCTGCATATCCTGAAATGGTGATCACATCGTCCGAAAAGGGCGACGGCATTGAAACGTTGCGCGCAATCATTGCAGGGATAGACTGACACACGAAGGACGCCTTGATGAGAAAGCAAGACATGAACCGCGACTGGATCGCCACGGCCGCCACGCTTAGTGCGGCACTGCCCTATCTGCAACGCTACAATGACGCGATTGTTGTCATCAAGCTGGGTGGCAACGCGATGTCGTCAGAAGAGGCGATGGATAATTTCGCGCGCGATGTGGTGCTGATGCAGCAGGTCGGCGTGAACCCCGTGATCGTCCACGGGGGCGGGCCAATGATCAACGACATGTTGGACAAGCTCGACATTAAGTCGGAATTTCTGAACGGCAAACGTGTGACAGATAAAGCGACTGTTGAAGTCGTAGAAATGGTTTTGTCGGGTCGGGTGAATAAATGGATCGTCAATGCGATCAACCGTCAGGGTGGCCGCGCCGCCGGCCTGTCTGGCAAAGATGCGAATTTGATGACCTGCGATCAAGATGCGCCAGAATTGGGGCTGGTCGGCACACCTGCCGAAATTGATACGAAAATTCTTAAAACATTGTTTGACGCCAATACCATACCAGTGATCGCGCCGATTGGTGCGGGGCGGAATGGTGAAACATTGAACGTGAACGGCGATACTGTGGCGGGCGCGATTGCGTCTGCGCTGGCGGCGGATCGCCTCTTATTGCTGACGGATGTGTCCGGCGTGAAAGACGCGGACGGGAATGTTCTAACCGAACTGACGCCAGAACAAATCGCCGACCTAACAACGTCCGGTGTAATTGCGGGCGGTATGATCCCGAAAACGCAGACCTGTCTGGCAGCACTTGCGGGCGGTGTGCGGGCCGCCGTCATCTTGGACGGACGTGCACCAAATGCCTGCTTGTTGGAACTGTTCACCGAACACGGTGCGGGGTCAATTATTCGGGTTGCGCGGTGACGCTGGATAGCCTTGCAACGGCTGCCCGCGCGCTGCATCTGACCCCGCTTGGGGGTTTTCATGAAGGTGAAACAACAACGATCCTGCTTGGCCCGTTTGAACCAGGGTTTTGGACCTATGTAACTGAACAGCCCGAATTCAGCGGCGCCGATCCGCTGGACAATTGGTCCACTGCTGCCATTTCTACCTTGGCCGAAAACACAGGCTCGCAGGCATTTTTCCCGTTCGGTGGTCCACCCTATCATCCCTTCATCTCTTGGGCACTGCACAGCGGTGAGACGTGGCAAAGCCCCGTCGGCTTGCTGGTTCATAAGGACGCAGGATTGCTCGTGTCCTATCGCGGCGCGCTGCGGTTTGATCGGCGTATCGACTTGCCAGTTCCAGCCATGAATCCGTGCGACACTTGTGCAGACAAACCCTGCTTGACCGCCTGCCCCGTTTTGGCGCTTTCCCCCAGCGGCTACGACGTACCAAGCTGCAAGGCACATATTGATACTGACGCCAGTTGCCGGAAAGCCTGTCGTGTGCGCATGGCCTGCCCCGTCAGCCAAACCTACAGCCGCGATCCAGCGCAAACAGCATTTCACATGGAGGCATTTCACCCGTCATGACCAAACGTTTAATCCTGATCCGCCACGCGAAATCGAGCTGGGATGCCCCGTTTGACGACCATTCCCGAACGCTTAACAATCGGGGGCGAACGTCAGCGACTGCGTTGGGCAGTTACCTGAAGATGCGCGGCGACTGCCCCGATGCGATCTATTGTAGCGATGCAGCACGCACGATTGAGACGACCGAGTGTATTGTCGCAGCGATGGGTACTACGCCCACCATCCACCACCTAAATAGGATGTATAATGCATCCCCTGCAGCGCTGTGGAACGTGTTGCGCAAGGCTGAGGGGGATGTGGTCGCGCTTGTGTCGCACAACCCAGGCATTGCATTCTTCGCAGAGGACGTCGTCGACAAGGCACCAGATCATCCGCGATTTATGGACTACCCAACGTGTGCGACATTGGTCTGTGACTTCCCCACAAACGACTGGGCCGAAGCAGTTTCCCACTCCGGCCAAGTTGTCGATTTTGTGGTCCCGAAAGACCTTTAATTAGTGGCCGAGGATCTGGCTGAGGAACAGCTGCGTCCGTTCGGATTGTGGGTTGTTGAAGAATGCTTCTGGTTCGTTCTCTTCCACAATTTGTCCCGCATCCATAAAGATCACGCGGTTGGCAACCTGACGGGCAAAGCCCATTTCGTGGGTCACACAGATCATCGTCATGCCCTCTTCGGCAAGTTCGATCATCGTGTCCAAGACTTCTTTGATCATTTCAGGGTCAAGCGCCGACGTAGGTTCGTCGAACAACATGATGCGCGGCCGCATGCACAGCGAACGGGCGATAGCGACGCGCTGTTGCTGACCACCGGACAACTGACCTGGGTATTTGTCAGCCTGCTCGGGGATCTTTACCTTCCGAAGGAAATGCATCGCCGTTTCTTCGGCTTCCTTCTTGGGTGTTTTGCGCACCCAGATCGGGGCCAGCGTGCAGTTCTCGAGGATTGTCAGGTGTGGGAACAGGTTGAAGTGCTGAAAGCACATGCCAACCTCTGAGCGAATCTTATCGATGTTCTTAAGGTCCGATGACAGCTCAGTGCCGTCGACCAAAATAGTGCCCGCTTGGTGCTCTTCCAGACGGTTGATGCAGCGGATCAGCGTCGATTTGCCGGAACCAGAAGGTCCACAAACAACGATGCGTTCCCCACGGTTCACCGTGAGATTGATGTCACGCAGAACGTGGAATGTTCCAAACCACTTGTTCATATCGGTAATCGATATAGCGACCTCGTCAGAGACCTTCATCGCGTCGCGATTAACTGCGCGTTCTGTTGTTGTGTCAGACATTGTTGGTCTCCTTAACGGTGTTCACGTTGAAGCTTTTTCTCGAGATGTAGGGAATAGCGGCCCATGGCGAAGCAGAAGATGAAGAACAGCGCGCCAATAAAGACAAACAGTTCCCAATAGATGCCGTTCCAATCTGTGTCGGCGCGGATCAGGTTTGAAAATCCGATGGGATCGGACAGGCCGATAAAGACCACCAGAACGGTATCTTTGAACAAGCCGATAAAGGTGTTTACGATCCCAGGAATGGATATTTTCATCGCCTGTGGCAGCACGATCAACTGCATGGACTGCCAGTAGGACAGGCCCAATGAATCCGCGCCTTCGTACTGGCCAGTGGCCAAAGCTGCGAGGCCGCCACGTATAACTTCCGCGATGTAGGCCGCCGCAAACAACGTCACCATAATGATCACGCGCAGCAAGAGGTCGAAGTTCGTGCCGGGTGGCAGGAAGTAGTTCAACAACAACGAGCCGGTGAAAAGCCACACGATCAGCGGTACGCCACGGATGACTTCGATAAACGTCACACAAATCTTGTTGACGATAAACAGGTGCGACTGACGACCGAGTGCGAGCAGAATACCCAATGGCAGCGACAAAACGATACCCGCGATGCCAATGATAAGCGCCAACATGAAACCACCGATGTCGCGGCTATCAATCGGACGTAGACCCACCCGACCAAGTTCGGCGTAGGTGTCTGCAATCGAAGCTTGGATGCTCAATTCCGTACTTTGTGCGTCGAGGTAGCCGCTCAACGCGGCCTGTTCGTCACTGCTCGCATCGTCTGGCAATTGACTAACGGCGATCAGACCGCGTTGGCTGCGGGGCAATGCGTCCCGAAGTGCGATCGTCTGATCGCGCAATTCGGGCACTGACGCTTCTTGGTCAGGCAAAGTCATCAACGACGATAAGAATGTACGTCCATTGGATTGGGCAGTCGATACGCGGAATGTGTCCTGTGCAACCACTGTGGCTTCGTCGCGCAATGCTGCAAGGTCCGCCATTTGGCTGAGCAGAGCTGCTTGTGGTTCAACAAGATCTTCCACATTCGATGCGATAATTTTGTCCTGAATGCCGCTAAGCGTCGCGATATCTGCGTCTAAACTGGCGATGACGACCATGATGTCTACACGCAACGCACCAATGTCATCCAGTGATGATTGCGTGGTGATGCCTTCTGAGCGTTCTTGCAGCGCAGTCAGCGGGTCGATCAAAGTTGCCTTAGCCACCAATGCATCTGCATCCGTCAGGATTGATGGATCCTCAGCCGCGGCGGACGCAACCATCTCAGCGGCGACAACACTTGGTTCTACGGTGTCATTTTCAATGTCACCAATCGATTCAGCCAAAAGATCTGACACATCCTGAATGAGGCCAGAGGCCCGATCGGAAGCAACTTGCGCCTTGGAGACGTCGGTCTCTGAGGCATCGCTTGCAGCCGTCGGGTCGCCGTCCCATTCGTTCAGGATTGCCGCCAAATTTTCGAGGCTTTCTTCCGCACCAACAAGACGGCGCAGGGCGATCTCTTTTGGTTCGAGCTGTGCCTCGACGGCGAATTCTTCGATGCGAATTTCAGCCATGGCTTGAAGCATGTCATTTTTGACAGCCACAGCCTCAGCGATTCCCGCAGCTTTATCTGCTGAAATTGCTTCCATTTCTGCAACTTCACGCGGCAGGCGGTCTGCTTCTTCTTGCAGCGTTGCGATTCTGCTTTCCAGTCGACCACCGCCAACCATCTTGTTCAAACCATCGTTGATCGGTCCCATGATGGCACCCCACCACAACAAGGCAGCAACGACAGCGCCAAGATTTGCCACAATCGGACCCGTAATTTTGCCGAGCACCTTGAGGACAAGAACACCAACGACAAAGCCCATCGCGGCCAGAATCGGTGCCCAGAATGCCCCGCCCCAGATCAACCATGTGGCAATGAACGGGTAGGCAAGCGAAAACCAGATCAACTGACCGGGGACTTTGTCAGCGAACAAGACCGGAGCGAGCGCGATGAAGAACAGCGCGAACGCGAGGATCGGACGCCAGTACAGTTCTGGCGGATAGAAACCGAACATGATCTGCAACCAACGGTCTTCGATCACCGCCCAGCATGCGCCGCCATGACTGCTTTTGTAGAACGAAAACAGCACTTCGCGACATTCGGTGAGAGAACCCGCATTCCAGACCCCGCCGAAGGCCCATGGAAGGACCAAAGACAGCGCGAGATAGACAACATACAGCGATATCACTGTCAGCAGGATGTTGAGCCAGCCTGAAAACAGGTTGGTGCGGAGCCATTTGATCGCGCCAGCCTCAGCGACGGGCGGCACTTGTTCGTCGATCATCTTGTCGCGAACATAGCTTACGGTCTGTCCATGTACTTCGCTCATATCAACGCTCCTGCAACTGAGTGCGGTTGTTGTAGACGTTCATCGCCCCAGAAATCACGAGACTGAGCACGAGATAGAATGCGCCAAGCAGCAACATCCCCTCCAGCTCTCGTCCGGTCTGGTTGATCGTGATGCCACCCAACGTGGATCGGACGTCCATGTACCCCACAGCAATCGCGAGCGAGGAGTTCTTGGTAAGGTTGAGGTACTGCGAAATCAGCGGCGGGATGATGACCCTCATCGCCTGCGGCAAGATAACGAGGCTTGTTGTACGGTTAGGGCGCAGGCCCAATGCAAATGCAGCCTCGGACTGGCCCTTTGAAATCGCAAGGATACCAGCGCGCACAATCTCGGCGATGAAGGCGCCAGTATACAGCGACAAAGCCAGCCAAAGCGCGATCAGCGAATTGCGTAAGTGGACTCCGTCCGAAAAGTTGAAGCCCCTCAGTTCAGGATACTGAAGTTCTGCCCCCATCAAGATCATAATCAATCCAACTGGGATGATGAGAATAGCAAGCTGCTGATACCATGTGGTTGGTCGCACGCCGGTATCTTCTTGCACAGCGTCCGCACGCTTACGAACCCCCCTAACGACAATCACGCTGATTATCAGGATCACCAGCAAAATAAGCCAATTCATAGCTGACGACGCCAAAAAGCCGTTTTCGAGGATAATGCCGGGAATGTAGACGCCGCGGTTGGTAACGGCGACGCTATCATTGAGGATCATGCTCGCATCACCGCCGACCCTGAATTCACGGATGCGCGACATGCCTTCGGTCATCAGTGCCATGATTGAAATGATCCAAAGCAGCAAGGGGACGTTGCGGAAACCCTCAACGTAGACCGCCATAAGGCGGCTAACGACCCAGTTGTTGGACAGGCGCAATACACCAGCAGTGACGCCAAGGAACGTCGCCAAAATGCAGCCGAGAAAGGCTACAAGAAGAGTGTTTAGAATGCCGACCAATGCCGCCATCCCGTGTGTGGACTGGGAGGTATACGGAATCAGTCGCTGGTTAATGTCGTAGCCCGCTGGCTGCGTCAGAAACCCGAAATCAAAATCTTTACCTAAAGCCGCGAGGTTCTGGATGGTATTGTTCACAAGCCAATAAATGCCCACGATCAACAGAATGGTCGCAATCACCTGAATGGTGATCGAACGATATCGCGTGTCATAAATAAGCTGACTTAGCCGAAAGCTGGCTTTCGGTGGATCGGTGAGCGTTGTCATCCGTGAACTCCCTGGCCCTGGTCATCTCTGCGTTGGTTGATCCAACTGCACGTGTCGTCAGGTTTGTCATTATTCTTTTTGATCGAATATAATGTGTCTTTGCAGCGCGTAGTGAAAGGGCGCGATCCGAAGATCGCGCCCTTTGCTAAGTTGGATTTAGCGGAACGGCGGGGTGTAGACCAGACCACCGTCGGTCCACAACGCGTTCAGACCACGTGCAAGACCGATCGGTGTGTTCTCACCGATGTTCTTTTCAAACAGCTCACCGTAGTTGCCGCCTGCCATGATAGCCTTCATCGCCCAGTCGGACTCAAGACCGAGCATCGCGCCAAGTTCACCCTCAGTTCCCAAGAGACGGTTGATCTCTGGGTTGTCAGTGCCGCTTGCCAGTTCTGCGATGTTTGCAGATGTCACGCCGAGCTCTTCAGCAGCGATCAGTGCGTTCAACGTCCAACGTGCAACGTCAGCCCATTCGTTGTCGCCGTGGCGAACAAGCGGACCAAGTGGCTCTTTGGAGATGATTTCTGGCAGCAGAACGTGATCACCTGGGTTTTCGAATGCAGCGCGTGTCGCAGCCAAGCCGGATGCGTCTGTCGTGTACGTGTCGCATGCACCAGCAAGATACTGCTGCTGACCTTCAGCGTTGGTTTCGATTGGCACTGGCTCATAAGAGATGTTGTTTGAACGGAAGAAGTCCGCCAAGTTCAACTCTGTTGTTGTACCAGTCTGAATGCAGACAGTCGCGCCGTCGAGATCTTTGGCGGATGACACACCCAGTGCACGTGGAACCATAAAGCCTTGGCCATCATAGTAGTTGATGCCAACGAATTCGAACTTCAGGTCGACGTCGCGGGAGAATGTCCACGTTGTGTTCCGTGCAAGGAAGTCGATCTCGCCGGATGCAAGTGCAGTAAAACGCGTCTGACCAGTCGTTGGAACGAATTCCACAGCCATTGGGTCGCCAAGCACAGCCGCAGCAAGTGCGCGGCAAACGCCGACGTCGAAGCCTTCCCAAACGCCATTGGCGTCAGGTGCAGCAAAACCAATTAGACCAGTTGTCACGCCGCAGTTCAATGTGCCGCGTGCTTTGACGTCGTCAAGCGTACCAGCAGCAGCAGCACCGGCAGCAAGACCAGCAATGGTCAGCGCGCCGAGGAGTACTGAATTTTTCATATTATACCTTCCTGAGTTTCCCTGCGTGAGTCACAGGGATTTAGTTCTATCCTGTTGGACAGGGGGTGATACGTCGCAAGTGAACCTGCGTACATGGAAGATTGTGAGGATTCACTGGCAGAGGTCAAGGGCCACCACGCTAGAAATAAAGGAAAACGTAAGGAAGTTCGAGCAGTGCAAACCGATTGTGCAGTCGATTTACCCGCGGGCGCGAATACTCGCCATCTGGTAGAAATCAGCGGCATGAACAAACGCTGCCCGTTTTATTTCAGCAACTTGGGCCGCGTCATCATCTGCACCCCATTGTTCCGCCTGCCAAGTTTCATCAATCCGTGACAGCGCCCAAGCATCGGCTGGCGTAAGATGACGTTGTGTCACCCCAAGTGCTAAGACCAGAGATCCCGACATGGCGATCAGGTCGTGAAATGCAGCCAATTCAAAATGGGTTGCATCAAAAAGCGGTGCAGACAGGGCCGCTAGGTCGACCTCGCCCTGGTCAATTGGCATGATTCCCACGGTCGATACCAACCGCGCCCCGAACGTGGCATGCGCCCAATCCAGCAGAGGGTCCCAGCCTTCGGCTTGACGCTGAACCAATCCCTCAGGATTCTCGGCGCGGTAACACAGCAAATCACTGCCGCCGTAAGCGGCCAACATAGCGGCGACTTCGTTAAATTGTGTCGCGACCTTGTCGATCGATGCATTCGCAGATCGTGTGACCGGCATCACGTGCGGGTTAATCTTTTCGACCACCAGACGCCATTCGCCCGCTACAGCATCCGCCATTGAGCGGGTCGGCACAACGAGCGCGGCTTTCGCAGGCGTTTTCACTGGGCGCGCGTCAAGATGCACAGCAAAACCGCCGTCCGCCTCGATTACACTCACATCAGTCCAGAACCGCTTTGCGACCCAGTTACTCATTGTTAGCGCTCACAGCAGTCCCTCGAAGGGATCATCAGGCGCGTGCTTTTCCTCCCAGCCAAAGAAGCCCCATGTCTTTTCCATATGCTGCGGAAGCGATGCTTTGATCCACAGTTCTTTGCCAGTCTCTGGGTGTTCGATACGTAACGAGCGTGCGTGCAGATGCAGCTTGCGGCCAATCTCTTCGCCCATGCCAGCGCCCCAACCATCACCGGGATTGTCCTGAACCGCCGCCGCCCCGTATTTGCCATCGCCCACAATCGGGTGCCCAATTTCTGCCATATGCGCGCGAAGTTGGTGTGTGCGGCCCGTTACCGGGGTCAATGCGACCCAAGCGGTGCGATCCGCAAGCGAAGTCAGCACGGTGTAATTGGTCAGCGCGCGCTTGGCGCCGAACGTTTTGTCGACATCCTTGGGATGAACGCATTTCATCCGCTCATTATCGCCCTTACCGCCGTGGCCGCCCTGTTTGACCAGCCCGTACTTTATCGATCCCAACTTGGGAATTGGAACGCCTGCTACCAATGCCCAGTAGATTTTTTCAGTGTTGCGGTGGCGGAAGGCTTCGGTCAACGATTTGGCGGCCATACGGGTCCGCGCAAGCACCAGCACGCCCGATGTGTCCTTGTCGAGACGGTGCACAAGACGGGGCTTTTCGTCGTACCCAAACCGCAGCGCCTCGGCCATGCCGTCAACATGGCGCAGCTGTTTGCTGCCGCCCTGCGTTGGCAGACCAGCGGGCTTGTTCAGCACAATCACATGGTCGTCTTTGTAGATCACACAGCCTTGAATCAGCTGGATATCGGCCTTCGTCATATCGCGCGGCCGATCGTCTACTTCGTCTGCATCCGGCAGTGGCGGAATTCGCACCGTTTGGCCCACCTCGACCCGAGTGTTGGACTTTACCCGCCCGCCATCAACACGGATTTCGCCTTTGCGGCACATCTTTTCGATGCCACCCTGTTGGAGATGGGCAAAGCGGCGTTTGATCCAGCGATCAAGGCGTTGATCGCCCTCATCGGGTCCGACTGTCAGGTTTTGAACGCGGCTCATGCCAGCAGTCCTCTCATAATGAATATACCCGCGACAAGCGCGGCGATGGATAGGATGACCGATAGGGCGACATAGGTGGCAGCGTGGCCGACCGCGCCCCGTTCGAACAGGGTGTACGCCTCAAGCGAGAACGCCGAGAACGTCGTGAAACCGCCCAAAATCCCAGTCATCAAGAACGGGTTAAAGTGACTGAGCATCTTTTGCCCCAGATAGACGACGATTAGGCCCATCAGGAATGAGCCCACAACATTGACCGCCAAAACGCCAACCGGAAATCCAGCGCCGGGGCGAAACAGCGCCACGCCCACGCCGTAGCGTGCTGCAGCGCCAATGGCACCGCCAAAGGCGACTTGGAGGACGGTTGGTATCATCGCTGCGTCATATGCGTATGGCGTGCGGAGTCAACCGTTCCGCTTGTCACGCAGCTTTGCAAAGTAGTCGACACGCTTCTTTAGATCGCGTTCAAACCCGCGGTCCACGGGGTTGTAATACACGCCGCGCTTCATGCCGTCAGGGAAGTAGTTCGCCCCGCTGAACGCGTCCTCGGCGTCGTGATCGTAGGCGTATCCGTCGCCGTATCCGATGTCTTTCATCAATGACGTCGGCGCATTGAGGATATGTTTAGGCGGCGGTTCGCTGCCGGTCTTGGCGGCCGCCGCCATTGCATTTTTGTAGGCCGCATAGACAGCGTTGGATTTCGGCGCGAGCGCGAGGTAGGTGAGCGCCTGCGCGAGTGCGAGCTCCCCCTCAGGGGAGCCAAGGCGTTCAAAAGTTTGCCAAGCTTGCAGACAAATGTGCTGCGCTTGCGGGTCGGCCAGCCCGATGTCTTCAACGGCCATGCGGGTGATGCGGCGTGCAAGAAACCGAGGGTCCTCGCCACCTTTCAGCATCCGCGCGAACCAATAGAGAGCCGCGTCAGGATCGGACCCACGTACGGATTTATGCAGAGCAGAGATCAGGTTATAATGCTCATCACCGGATTTGTCATACCGTGCGGCGCGTTTCATCAGACGGGTCGACAGTGCGTCCGTGTCGAGTTTTCCGTCAACCTTCCACGCGGCGATCTGTTCGATCAGATTGAGCAGCGCACGCCCGTCCCCGTCCGCCATTTCCAAAAGATTTTCCCGCGCAGGCCCGTCGAGGGGGAGTTTGCGCGCGAGGTCTTTTTCCGCGCGTTGCGCCATACGTTCCAGGTCAGCAAGGGAAAGCCGTTCTAGAACAAGAACTTGTGAACGTGACAGAACAGCTGAATTCAACTCAAAGCTGGGGTTTTCTGTGGTGGCACCGACCAGCAGGATGGTCCCGTCTTCCATGTGCGGCAGAAACCCGTCCTGTTGCGCCTTGTTGAAACGGTGGATTTCGTCGACGAACAGAAGCGTGCCTTTGCCATTTGCGCGGCGTATTTTTGCGGCTTCAAATACTTTTCGCAGGTCCGGCATTCCAGTGAAGATTGCGCTGATCTGGATGAAATGCAGATCAGTTTCATCTGCCAGCAGCCGCGCAATGGTGGTTTTACCAACCCCCGGCGGCCCCCAAAAAATCAGCGATGACAACGACCCAGAGGACAACATCACACCGAGCGGCGCGTCAGGGCCGAGAACTTGTTCTTGGCCAATCACCTCGGCCAATGATTTCGGGCGCAGGCGGTCTGCCAGCGGGCGGGGCGCGGTGTCGGGGACAGAGGCCCCAGTGTCAAAAAGATCAGCCATGGGGAACCGTAAGCCCATAAAACTAGGGGTTCAACGCAAAAGGCCCGCCTGAAACAGACGGGCCTTCGCTAATTCTATATCGCTCGTTTACGCGTTAGCTTCTTCAGCTGCGGTGCGAGCCTTGTCGCCTTTGCCTTTGGCATCAACGTCGCGGTCTACGAATTCGATGATCGCCATTGGCGCCATGTCACCGTAGCGGAATCCTGCACGCAGAACACGGACGTAACCACCTTGGCGGTCTTTGTAGCGTGGCCCAAGGATGTCGAACAATTTCGCGACATACTGGTCTTGCTTGAGCTGAGCATTGGCCTGACGACGCGCGTGCAGATCGCCGCGTTTTGCCAAAGTGATCATCTTTTCGATGATCGGCTTCAGTTCTTTTGCCTTCGGCAAAGTTGTTTTGATTTGCTCATGTTCGATGAGCGAGCCAGCCATGTTAGCCCAGAGCGCCTTGCGGTGTTCGTGGGTCCGGTTCAGGCGGCGATAGCCTCGTGCGTGACGCATGTGTCTTCTCCAAATATGTGCCCTCTACGGGCCGTTTTACTTTGTCTGGCAACAGATGCGTGTCCGCTGCTCTCATTGGGTCATGTGACCAGTCCGTTACCGTTTTAACGGTTTTGTACAAAATATTTCGGCCTATTAGCCGTTTTGTACGTTTCGCCCCAGACCGAAATCTGGGGCGAAAATCTTAGAAAGAGTCTTCGAATTTCTTTGCAAGATCTTCGATGTTGTCCGGTGGCCAGTCTTCAACGTCCATGCCGAGGTGCAAGCCCATGCCCGAAAGCACTTCCTTGATCTCGTTAAGCGACTTGCGGCCGAAGTTCGGTGTACGCAGCATTTCTGCTTCGGTCTTCTGAATGAGATCGCCGATGTACACTATATTGTCGTTCTTCAGGCAGTTCGCGGAACGCACAGACAATTCCAACTCGTCGACCTTCTTGAGGAGGAGCGGGTTGAATTCCAGACCATCGTCATCGTTCGCAGCTTGGGCCGACTCAGGCTCATCGAAGTTCACGAAGATGGACAGCTGGTCCTGCAGAATACGCGCAGCAAATGCCACGGCGTCGTCCGGTGTGATGGACCCGTCTGTTTCGACTTTCATCGTCAGCTTATCATAGTCGAGCACCTGACCTTCGCGGGTCGGCTGCACGTCATAGCTGACTTTCTTGACCGGCGAATAAATCGCGTCGATGGCCATCATACCGATGGGCGCATCTTCGGGCTTGTTCTTTTCTGCTGCCACATAGCCGTTGCCGGTGTTAACCGTCAGTTCCATGTAGAGTTCGGCGCCTTCATCAAGGTGACACAACACGTGGTCCTTGTTCAGGATTTCGATACCAGCTGATTCCGAAATGTCGCCAGCCGTCACAACGCCGGGGCCTTTGGCTTGCACTTGCAAACGCTTCGGGCCTTCGACTTCCATACGGATCGCAACACCTTTGAGGTTCAATACCACGTCGGTGACGTCTTCGCGAACGCCAGAGATGCTGGAGAATTCGTGCAGAACGTTGTCGATCTGAACAGCAGTGATGGCAGCGCCCTGAAGCGAGCTCATCAAGATGCGGCGCAGCGCGTTGCCGAGTGTGAGGCCGAAGCCACGCTCAAGCGGTTCAGCAACAACCGTTGCCTGACGTGACGGGTCATTACCCGGCTTCACGTCCAATTGGGTCGGCTTGATTAGTTCAGCCCAGTTTTTGTGGATCATGTGTCCCTCCATTCCAGCTTGCCTTCATGTCCAAAAGGCAAACGCCCGAGGTTAAAATGACGGATTGGGGCCGCGGGCCAACCACACAGGCTGGACCACGGACCCCAAGACGTTTGGTATCGCTTAGACGCGGCGGCGCTTTGGTGGGCGACAGCCGTTGTGAGCCATTGGTGTCACGTCACGGATGGACGTGACGTTCAGCCCAGCAGCTGCCAATGCGCGCAATGCGGATTCACGACCGGAGCCGGGACCCTGCACTTCGACTTCCAGCGTCTTAACGCCGTGTTCTTGTGCTTTCTTGGCGACATCTTCCGCAGCCATCTGTGCTGCGTAAGGTGTGGATTTACGCGAACCCTTGAAGCCCATCGTGCCAGCAGACGACCATGCGATCGCGTTGCCCTGTACGTCGGAAATCAGGATTGTTGTGTTGTTGAACGAAGAATTCACGTGAGCAACGCCAGCGGCGATGTTCTTGGAGACCTTCTTCTTGGTGCGTTTAGGATCGCGTGCCATTGATTAGGTCCTCCCTTATTTCTTCTTACCAGCAATGGCCTTAGCGGGACCTTTGCGAGTACGTGCGTTTGTGGATGTACGCTGACCGCGAACGGGCAGGTTACGGCGGTGACGCAGGCCACGGTATGAACCGAGGTCCATTGCGCGCTTGATGTTCATTTGAACTTCACGGCGCAGGTCACCTTCGACCTGATAGTTTGCGTCAATGTGCTCGCGGATGGCGAGAACTTCGGCGTCGGACAATTCGTTAACACGACGGGTAACGTCAATGCTAACGGCCTCGCAGATAGCCTGCGCGGACGTGTTTCCGATTCCGGTGATGTAGGTAAGGGCGATTGGAACCCGCTTTGCAGTCGGGATGTTTACGCCGGCAATACGTGCCACGTGTGCAATTCCTTTTCGTTGCGGGTCCGTCATTCCAGACCCTTTTTTCACAACGTAAACCCGAGGCGAAAAACCATCGGGCCTAAGTCATATTGAGGTGGTCGAACCAAGCGCGACTCGGTCCAGTTCCTATTGGGAACGGCGCTGTTTAGAAGGGTTAAGAGGGTGGGTCAACCCCTTGCCCGTTCAGGCTTTCGACCTTGCCCATTTAACAACGCCGATCGTGTAACACGACAAAATAAAGAGCCACGATAGGCGTTCAACCCATGTGACATTAGGGGCCTTAAACATGGTGATTGTCATCCAAACGCCCGCGATCCAAATAACCAATGCTACATCTTTGGGCATAAGCGCCCGGATTTGTGGGTTTTTCACGCTTTTTGACCGTCCAGACTGTACGATCTCGCTGCTTAAGGTGGGCGTTAACCCAAAACGCCAGCGATTTCGCCAGCAACCTCGTCCATAGACCCCAGCCCGTTCACCGAACTCAGCTGACCCTTGGCGTAGTAATAACCGACCAGCGGGGAGGTCTGTTTGTAGTAGGCCATCAGACGGGTTTTGAGGGAGTCCTCATTGTCGTCGGCGCGCCGCGTCTGGTCTGTACTGCCGCAGTTGGCGCATTTTCCGTCCGCAGGCCATGCTTTGGTGTTGTCGTTATAAACTTCACCACATTTGCCGCAAGTGGAGCGGGCTGTGATGCGGGCAACAAGTGCGTCGTCGTCCACGGCCATTTCGACAACGTGGTGAATTTTTTGGCCCATCTCAGCCACCAATTCAGCCAAGGCGTCAGCCTGCGCCAGTGTGCGCGGGAAACCATCGAAGATGAACCCGCCAGCGTGTGACGTGTCGCTCAGCTGTTCGCGGATCAGGCCAATGACGATGTCGTCAGTGACCAGATTGCCCGCGTCCATAACTGCCGCAACCTTCTTGCCCATTGCCGTACCAGACGAGCGCGCCGCACGCAGCATGTCACCAGTGGACAGTTGCACCATATCGCGGCCATCGACCAATATACGAGCTTGTGTGCCTTTGCCGGCACCGGGTGGTCCAAGAAGGATAATATTCATTTGCGCGCAGGGCTCCGCTTTTTGCCGCTGCGTTTACCGCGCAACTGCGACTTTTCAATCAGCCCTTCGTATTGGTGGGCCAGTAGATGAGACTGGATTTGTTGGATCGTGTCCATCCCCACGCTGACAATAATCAGAACCGACGTTCCGCCGAAGTAGAATGGAATGGAAAACTGGCTGCGCAGAATTTCAGGCAAAAGACATACCAACGCGAGGTAGCCGGAGCCAAGGACCAAGATGCGTGTGACCACATAATCGAGGTATTCCTGCGTGCGCTTGCCCGGGCGGATACCTGGAACAAAGCCGTTTTGGTTTTTCAGGTTGTCGGCAACTTCGTCCGTCTTGAACGCCACTTCGCGGGTGTAGAAGTACGTGAAGAACACGATCATCGCGGTGAAGAACAACAGGTACAGCGGCTGGCCGGGGCCAAAATACGCAAGCAGCGTGGACATCACAGGTCCGGCCGTTTCACCACCCGAGAACGTCGACAACGTCGTTGGGAGCAGGAGAAGCGCAGATGCGAAGATCGCAGGAATAACGCCAGCTGGGTTGACCTTGATCGGCAAGTGGCTGGACCCGCCATCAAACACCTTCATACCGACCTGACGGCGCGGGTACTGGATGTGGATTTTGCGCAAGCTGCGTTCCATGAAGACCACAAAGGCGAGGATAACAATAACCATGGCGAAGACGCCGAGCACCAGACCCCAGTTGTTTGTTTCCTGACCTTGGGCAAGGAAACCAGCAAGGGCGGCAGGAACTTCGGCGATGATACCGACGAAAATGATAAGCGAGATGCCGTTGCCGATGCCGCGTGCAGTGATTTGTTCACCTAGCCACATCAAGAACATGGTGCCGCCCACAAGCGTGATGACGCAGGCAATTTTGAAATACAGGCCAGGATCAGTGACAAGGCCGCCAGCCTCAAGGCCGGACGCCATGCCATAGGCTTGGAATGTCGCCAGTACCACGGTGCCATAGCGGGTATATTGGTTCAGCTTCTTGCGGCCCGCGTCGCCCTCTTTTTTGAGTTGCTTGAGCGGTTCCCACATCGCGCCAAGAAGCTGCACGATAATGGACGCAGAAATATAGGGCATAATGCCCAAGGCAAAGATACCCATGCGCGCCAGTGCGCCGCCCGTGAACATCGACAGAATGCCGCCGATACCTGATGCTGCTTCGTCCATAAACGCCCGCAGCTGGTCTGAATCGATGCCAGGAACGGGGATATATGTGCCGATGCGGTACACGATGAGAAGACCGAGTGCGAACAGGATGCGTTGGCGCAGTTCTTTGGCTTGGCCAAAGGCGCTCCAACTGGTGTTCGCGGCCATTTGCTCTGCTGCTGATGCCATTGGTACGTGCCTATCTGTTATGCAGACGCCGCTGGCAGGTTGATCCAGCCAGCGGCGTCGGGTCCGTTAACGATGTAGGGGGCGCAGTCGCCCCTCACAAGGTGTTATTCAGCAACTGTCTTAGCTGTGACCGTGAGTTTACCGCCAGCTTTTTCGACAGCTTCAATCGCGCCTGCGGAGGCACCAGTGACGTCAATCGTGACTTTGGAGGTGATTACGCCCTTCGCAAGAACGCGGATACCGTCCAGTTTGCGACGGATCAGGCCGGATGCGATCAGCGAGTCTTCGGTGATCGTTGTGTCCAGCTTCTTTTCGTCGATGAACTTTTGGATCAGACCAAGGTTCACAACGGAGAATTTTTTGCGGTTCGGCTTGGTAAAGCCGCGCTTTGGCAGACGTTGGTACAAAGGCATTTGACCGCCCTCAAAGCCCTTGATCGCCACACCGGAACGCGATTTCTGACCTTTGATACCGCGGCCACCCATTTTACCCATGCCGGAACCCGGACCACGGCCAACGCGCTTGCGTGGTTTCGTGGCACCAGGATTGTCGTGAAGTTCATTAAGTTTAACCATGTCGCTGTCTCCTTGCCGGAAGACCTGACCCAGCGACGGGAAAGGCACGCGGCGTGTTTCGATTCTTGGCCGGAAAGGTGGCCACTGGCGGCATATAGGACATGGTTGGGGGTGGGGCAAGCGGAACCTATACCCGCCTTTGATCAGGGTGTTGTGACCTTGCCAAGATATGATCCGCTTTGTGGAGGACGTGACTGGCTTGACCGACGATCAGGTTGTCTGGTGGTGACGCAATTTCATGGTCTTTTTCGGGGTAATCCAAACCTGAAAGGAAGTGACGCATGCAGTTTAGGCGCGCGCGTTTCTTGTCGTCGGATTTGATAACCGTCCAAGGGGCATCCGCTGTATCCGTATAGAAAAACATCGCTTCTTTCGCTTCGGTATAGTCATCCCATTTATCCAAGCTTGCCTTGTCGATCGGGCTTAGCTTCCAGCGCTTGAGGGGATCAGTTTCTCGGGCTTCAAAGCGGCGAGCTTGTTCCGATTGGGTGACCGAGAACCAGTATTTGTAAAGTTTGATACCCGAACGCGTCAGCATGCGTTCAAACTCAGGGGTTTGGCGCATAAATTCGAGGTACTCACCCGGTTCGCAAAACCCCATGACCCGTTCGACGCCTGCGCGATTGTACCATGAGCGGTCATAAAGCACGATTTCTCCATCGGTGGGTAAGTGTTTGACGTAGCGTTGAAAAAACCACTGTCCGCGCTCTTCGTCGGTGGGTTTGTTAAGGGCCACGACACGGGCCAATCGTGGATTCAGATGCTCAGTGAACCGTTTGATTGTGCCGCCTTTGCCAGCCGCATCACGGCCTTCGAACAAAAGGACAAATCGTTGATCAGTTTCTGAGGCCCAAAGCTGGACCTTCAGAAGCTCTGCTTGCAGCGCCGCCTTTTGCTGTTCGTAATCATCCCGCTTAAGGCGGTCTGAATAGGGATAGGTTCCAGCTTCGAAACCAATGATCGCGTCTTGTGTGTCTGTTTGGGTCATCTGGGTCTCCGTTTGTTACTCGGAGAAGATACCATTCGGGTCAGTGCGTCTCTGACTTAGATCAAATGATGCGTCAAACCCCACTATCCGTTTTCACCCTGAACCCCTGCCCGCGCAGTGTTTCGACAATCCCGCGCACGTGGCCGATGTCGCGGGCTTCTATAACGATTTCTAATTCCGCTTCCTTCAGAGACACCGATTGCATCATGCGTTGGTGGATGACTTCGACGACGTTGGCGCCCGCTTCGCCGATGATGCGGCTGATGGTGGCGAGTTGGCCGGGGGTGTCGTCAATCTCGAATGTCAGGCGGGTGATGCGGCCGTCGCGCACGAGGCCGCGCAGGATCAGGGTTGAGAGCAGGCGACTGTCGATGTTGCCGCCGCAGATCACCAGCCCGACTTTCTTGCCGCGATAGGCGTCGAGGTTGTTTTTGATCACCGCAAGCCCTGCCCCCGGTGCGCCTTCGGCGACGAGTTTTTCGGCCGAGAGAAGATCGAACACCGCATCCTCGATCTGCGCCTCTGTGGCGGTGTCGATGCGGGTGACATGCTGTTTGATGATTGCGATATTGGCAGCGCTTGGCGCTTTGACGGCGATGCCTTCGGCGAGGGTGGCGCCTGCGAAGTGCGTGTCAGTGCCGTCGAATTGGGCCTTTACCGCGTCAAAGATCGCAGCCTGCGCGCCGATGATCTGGACGTCGGGTTTGACGGATTTGGCGGCCACAGCCATGCCCGCAATCAAGCCGCCACCGCCAACGGGCACGACGATCACATCAAGATCGGGCAGGTCTTCGAGCATTTCAAGCGCGACGCTGCCCTGCCCTGCGGCGACGACCGGATCATCGAAGGGGTGGATAAACGTCAGTCCGTCGCGCGCGGCAAGGTCGAGGGTAAACTGCACGGAGTCGTCAAATCCAACCCCGTGTTGAATGACGGTTGCACCAAAATCTTCGGTGCGTTTGACCTTATTGAAGGGCGTGCCTTCGGGCATGACGATGGTGGATGCGATGCCCAGACGGGTGGCGTGGTAGGCGACGCCTTGGGCGTGGTTGCCCGCACTACAGGCGATGACTCCTGCCCGTTTTTGGGCGTCTGAGAGGGTCAGCAATTTGGCCAACGCGCCGCGTGCTTTGAATGCGTTTGTGTGTTGCAGGTTTTCGAGCTTGAGATGCAGATCGATACCCAATTGTAGCGACAGGCGCGCGGCTTGGATCGTTGGCGTGCGGATCGTTGCATCGCGGATCGCGGCGTAGGTTTGATGGATCAGGGCGGGGGTGAGGGTCACTGGCGCATCCTTTCGCGGGCAATCCTTCGACAGTTCGTCGCCCTGCACCCTGATGTCAACGCACGTCGGGCGCGCTGCTGATCAGCGATACAAGTGCCGAGAGAGGATGTGATCGTATTTGCGCTTGGCCGAACGCTGAAAGC
>JAGGNB010000125.1 GCA_017886375.1 Octadecabacter sp. | reverse complement strand
AAGCGGTAATGCCCACCTTTGGGAGGGAGGCACGTTGCAAGGATCGCTGACAATGGGCGAAGCGATCAGCTCCTACATGGTGTTTGGCGGTGACAACACGTTCGCAGGGGCGGCGGTCGAGACCGACGGCGTGACGATTGGGATCAGTCAAACCCAGAATGACTGGACCTTCGGGCTAGGCTATGGGCTGCGCAACATCGATCAAGGTGCGCTGACAGATACAACCAAACTCGAGACGGTTCACCTGACGTCGAGCTACCAAATACGTGAAAACACTTCTGTCGGTCTTGAATACATTACCGGCACCCGCGATCTGTTCGATGGGTCGAGCGTCTCGGCAGATCGGTTACAGGGGTCGGTACAGTTTAGTTTCTGACGAAGTTAAACGAGACTTTCGCGATGCAAATTGCCCGACCTGCTAAAGAGGGTTGGCCGGGCAACTTAACGAAAGTGCCCCAAGTGATAGAATTCGATCAGTTCAGGTGATGATGGCCTCGTCTGCAATTGCGAGTTAAGAACTTTAGATTTGCAGCGAACTGCGTGAATGGCCGCATCTGCTTCTGCGACCTGCATATGGCGCTTCGCGGCTATCAGCGTGTCTACACCATCGATGTTGATAGCCCGCTTTTGCCTTCGTTGATGGCAAAAGATGATTTTGATGGTGATCCTCGCGATTATGTCAAGAAATTCAACGACGGAGAATAGTGTTTTGCCTGGGTAAAGACTGTGCACCTGCCGCCAAAACCAGTTCTACATAGGTAGAAACACGTGAACGAGGGGTGCCATCTTCACGGCGCCCCTTTTCATCATGCGGCAAGAATTTGGCCGCTGAACCTTTCCAAAGGATGGCGATATTTCAGCGTGATGTTTTTGCGCGCTTCGCCCAGTGAAGAAATATGAGGCTTGGTTTGACCGAAAATCTACACCCAAATTCTGCGCAGAGCGCAACATTCCTCTGCTGGCTCAATGCCAACACACCTGCGTATCTCGAATACATGGAGAGCCGTGGTAATGCTTCACCGCGCCCATCTACGTTCAACAGCTGTGACGCCAATTGAGTGAAAGCCTTTGTTGAAAAGCACAATGATGCTTCGGCACAGTGCAATATGTACTTCGTACCCAATGCTGGCCCTACAAATTTTACTCTCGTGCCTCGAAACCCTTGGTTTCGAAAGTGGTTCCAAAATTGGAAGCACCCCATTTCGAAGCTTTAGACCGATAGAGTGTCGAGTATTGTCGATCGTTGCATTTCGCAGATGTTATCTCGCTCTATATAAAAAACATCGAAATCCAATTTCGATATCTTTCTTTTAACCTTATGATCTAAAACGCCTAATTATCTAAGCGTCTTTGTATAAAAAATGTTACGCTATAACACGTGATAGTGTTGCAAAAGTAACGTGCGGTAAGAGTAGTGTGAAAGAGCCGAGTTTATGTTGCTCCAACGAATAACCTCCTGTCTCCTTGTGGTGTGAATGATGTAAATCATTTATTATTTAAATTGAATTGGAGTAGAAAATGAAAACGTTACTGACAGCTGCAGCTTTCGCATTATCTCTTTCTGGCGCAGCATATGCCCAGAATATGTTCGCACTCATGGGGGATTCGCAGGATGAAGGTATCAGCGTAATCATAATCCAACCACTGACTGCAACCGCAGACGGTTACGTCGCGATCTATGATCATCATCGCGGCGAAATTGGCCGCCTGCTGGGCGTGGCCGCGATCCAAGAGGGTGCAAACCTTGAGACTCGCGTCCAAGTCGGACGAGCTGTCCACAACGACATTATTGCGCTGCTGTTTGCAGGCGATGATTTCACCGATACATCGAAAGCCGTTGATAGCGTCGAAATCGATATCGACGATTAAAGACCTCGTCCCATCCATCGACGCAAAGGGAAGGCCTCCAATCACTTTGGAGGCCTTCCTTTCGTTTTCGTGAGTGATGGTTTGCGAACGATTTACGGTGTTACTGGTGTAAACGCCAATGACGCACCATTGATGCAATGCAGTAAGTTTTCTTCAACCAACAGGATGTGGCCCATGTGCGACCCGCACCGACGGCAATGAACTTCTATTGTAATACCCGCGTTCACGGGTGAATCGCTCATAACCGATGGAACATCTTGGGACATAAGCTGTGCGTTTGGCTCAGATCTCTGAAAAAAAGCCCAGCCTTTCAGCAGGTGAACCTTCGTCAATGACTGGTACTGCAAAAGGTCGCATCCGCGGCAGGCATACGCACCTTGTCGGGCTTCTGCCCACAACGGGCTGGAGCGTGGCTCCTCGGTTTCGCCGTCCCGCAAGATTGCATAGTCGTCGCCCAACATCGCACGCCATTCAGCTTCGGTGCGGGTGAATTCGTATTCAAATGGGTCGCGCCCGGCTGGTACTGAGGCCTGCGCACCAAGTCCGGACAGGCTTGCGAGCACTGTCGTTCCAGCCAAAAGATTTCGACGAGTTATTTCTGACATATTCTTAGCTCCTTTAATTGAGGGCCAAGATTGTGACCCGGTGTATAGAGAACATTTTTAGTATCACCGGAAACCTTGATCACATCTAATCAAGTTCGAGTTTATCACTAATACTTTATCGGAGTATTTTAGAACCTGGTGTTTAACAAAAAAACCATCGTCTTTACATTGGATAATACGTGTATCCACTCTTATCCTATAAGGATAATAGCTGAATAGTGAAATTCCAATTTTGGCGTGAATTATTTATGATCAGTGCATTAAATACATAATACGTATTTGATATTATACACGTATTTTTGCACCAATAACAGTATTGATGAATTTCACTTTCGTGGCTTTACAATTTCTTTACAATAAATCTCTCAATAGACACTGCCTTGTAATTGAAGTTGAGTAACTCCAATTGTTGAAACCGCTTAAAGAGTCTCGCACTCGATCTCCCGTTGTGCCACTGAGCAGCGCTTGACTATTCGAAACGAAAGGCGCGTTCCTTGCTGATCTTTCGCCACTCAACCAAAAGCTTATAGGCCATCGGGCGCGCATATTAATACATGTGCGAGCTGTTTGCTGGCGTAAGATGCAAGGCCGGTTTTGGTGTTCCAAATTCTACTTCCCCCGCTCCAGTTTCCCTGTTGCGGGGGGGGGATTCATGACGCGATTGCATCTGGCGCGCGGGCGCCGAAGACCGCGCCCATCACCGCTCCAAAAACGATGTGCAGGGCGAGCGTCATGATTGGCGCCATCATACCCATGTTCATGCCAAATAATCCGGCACCCGCCATCGGCATGATCATGACCATCATGCCAAGCCACGCAGCCACGCCAAAGACAATGCCTTTGCCAACGGCGCTGCCGCCCGGGATCACATCATAGAGCAGGGCAAATCCACCACCCCAGGCAATCGTGCCGATCATAAAGTGGATGATCCAACCGACGATGACAGACGCGCCCATCATCATGCCGATCATTGCGGCGACATCCAGTTCAGGCATCACGCCCATCATCGTTTTGACCAACATCAGCGCCGATAATACGACTGTGCCAATGAATCCGGCCAGAAAGCCGTTCTTTAGATTTGTCATTTTCTTATCCTTTCACAAAAGGTCGCAGAGGAAGTCATGCCCTCTCGACTATTTTTTCATGTGAAACTCGGAAAGGATGTCATCGATCTTGGTGTCGTTGTTGGCAGAAACTTGCGCCTCCGCTTTGACAAGCTGACGCGTGGTGCGCATTTGATCCATGAAGGCATAACAGCCATTACACATCGAAAGGTGCAGGCGAACCTGCAGCTTCTTCCAACTGCTTAACTCTCCGTCAAGGAAAGCGTCAGCCTTATGGGCAAGGTCGCGACAGCTCAGCATTTTTATCATCCTTTTCCGTGCTTCACATAGATAAGACCGCTCAGGATCAGATTCGTTACAAAGTTTCTTCAGATTTCTTTTTCACGTTCAATCCGGTCAAGGGTTTGACGCAAACTGAAACGGGCGCGATGCAGCAGGACACGCACATTTCCTTCTGACAGCCCAAGAATATCGCACACCTCTGCGGCCTCCAACTCTTGTTGTCCGCGCAAGATGAGCACCGCTCGCTGCGCTGGCGGGAGGTGTTCAATCGCATCACTCAAGTGGCTCAGCATCTGACGGCCATTCACGACTCGATCTGGCGTTATTTCGTCCCAAATTTCGGGCATATCCTTCCAACGCCCACGGCCGTCGAACGCATCGTCGATGCTATCGTCGTTTACAGAGGTATCCAGTGACACGCTGCGCCCGTCGCGTTTCGCACGGGTCTTTGCCTTGTTGGTCAGGATCGTGAAAATCCACCCTGCAAGCGATGAACGCCCCTCAAAGCCACCTATCTTGCGCAAAACCGCCATCCAGGTTTCTTGCGCGATTTCCTCTGCTGAGGCGCGGTTGCTCAGGATTGCCGAAGCGACACGAACCATCGACCCATTGTGCCGACGATAGACCGTTTCAAACGCCGTGCGCTCGCCCGCGATAAGGCCCTGAATTGCGAGTTTGTCGTTATCTCCATGTTTCGACAAGTCTTTCCGCCCTTATTGCTTGGCGTAACTTTAGACTGCCCAATGGAAGAAAAGATACAATCGGATGAAAAACATCGCCCACGTGTCGCGCGAAGGTGATCGGCTTCGACACTGTCACGATGACGTGTTTGCGCGGTCTGCAACATTTCCGAGCGCGGCTGGTCCTGACACAGTTGACCAACGGAGGAAGACAGATGGCGAAAGGCTTAAAGGCGACCTGCAACACCATCCTCGATCGTATCGGGCGGCATTTTGCGCGCAAGTTGAATGAACCATCATCTGGTTACAAACCCTATACGCCATCGGATTTCGCGACACTCTGTCAGACATTACAGGTCGGCGACGTGCTTTTGGTTGAGGGGCGGGAAAGGATTTCAGGCGCGATCAAGTATCTTACGCAGTCAACTTGGTCCCACGCAGCGCTCTACGTTGGTGAGATGGCACGTCAGGAAGCGGAAGGTGAACCGCACCGCCTCGTCGAGGTGGATCTGCGCGAGGGCTGCATCAGCGTCCCACTGTCAAAATATTCCAGCTACAACACGCGAATTTGCCGTCCCAAGGGGTTGAGCGATGCTGATCGTCACGCGGTTGCTCAGTACATGTTGGACAACATCGGCCTTACATACGATCTGCGAAATATCTTCGATTTGTTCCGCTATTTTTTCCCAACGCCGCCCGTCCCTGTGCGCTGGCGGCGCAAGATGCTTTCTATCGGATCGGGCGATCCGACACGTGCGATATGTTCGTCATTGATCGCGCGGGCGTTTCAGTCTGTGCGCTATCCGATCCTCCCCAACATCACAGAAGTTGATGATATCGCTGGCAATGAATTCATCAGGCGCGAGCTCTACCACATCCGGCATCATTCGCTGTTCGCGCCGCGTGACTTTGACCTGTCACCTTGGTTCGAGATTGTGAAACCGGGCCTCGACGAGACGTTTGACCGCACAGAATTAAATTGGGACATCTAGAGCACATTACTCATAACGCGACCCGATCCGGCCTTGGAATGCATCGCCGCATCTTCAGGAATGGGAACCCCATTCGCAGCGATCAAAATCAGCGTACCTGACAAGAACTTCTTGCTGGCCAGCTGTAACCAGACGCGAACACCCTTCGACCACATCCATACTTTCAAAGACCGACACAACACCGGAATCGGCGCCCTGTGAAGCGACACAAAGGGACCCCCCTGGTGTGAGTTCGGCAACGTCCCTCTCTCCGCCTCGGGCTTCTGCGGCAAACAAGAACGTTTGCTCTGATCCATTTTCAACGCAGATTCCGGCGTCGTTACTTGCTTGCTCGGCTGGACTGAACGTTGCCAAATAGGCGGCAACATCGCGCCGTTCCTGTTCATCCCTAAGACGGAATGTCATTTTGGCGCGGGCGCGCGGGTCATCAAGATAGGCACGCAAAAAAGCTGTCGGGTCGGCCAGATACTCGAAAATCAAATCTTCGGTCCATGTGAGGCCTGATGCGGCGGCAGCCGTCATGGAGGGCGAATAATCGTAGCCCTCGAAACTCGCAGCAGGTCGCCCAACGACGCCGGTCAAAACTGGGCCGACCCGATTGCTGGCATCGTCGCCAATCATGTGACACGCGGCGCAGCGGCGAAACGTCCGTTCCCCGTTGGCGACGTCCTGAGCCTGCGCTTGCCCAGCCAAACCAACAATGAAGATCGCATAGATAGCCTGTTTCATAATCACTCTCTTTCAATTGGCATCATGGTTGATGAGCCGCGCACCTGCGTCCAAACACGTTTGCGCACGTTTCCCGCACATCAAAGTGATGTGATTGTGACGGGACCACGGATTGATCCGTCGTAGTGTGAGACAATTAACCAAGGAGATTTCCCCATGAAACATAGTTTAACAGTGGCTTGCCTATCACTTGGCTTGGCCGCGACGACAGGCCTCGCACAGGAATTTGGCACACCTGAGGACGCAGCTTATGCAGACCAAATTTGGGCTATAATGGAGCAACAAAACTTAGCGGGTGAGGGAATGATCCATGCCTTTCCATATGATGGAATAGAGCCACACGGCATGATGCTTGAAACATTCTATTCCACCGCAACCATCGACGGACATACAGGCGACCTGATCGTTAAACGCAACTATGGCCCTGAAGGTGTAACTTTAGACGAAGTCTTAGGTGACCCGACCAACCACCTCGGGGCGTACACAGTCATGTACCGTCGGGAAGACGGGTATGATGGCGACAACGACAACTGGTTCTGGGTCAAATACCTGCCGGATGGGACACTTGACAGAAATCCCGCTGGTATGGAGCTTGCCGGACGGGTCGCTAAAGGCGCTGACCAAGGTTGCATCGCCTGCCATACGGGTGCCGGAGATTACGTATTTACGACGGACCATCTGGGGCAATAAGAGCGTTAGTGCAGGTCTATTTAGGGGCAATACTATTGGCCCTTTGCCGACCGACCCTGATGCAGTCGGCAGCAAAGCTCCGATTCAAGGCCAATGCGTCAGATGCCGCGCAGTGTACGCACTCTCGCTCTCTGTCCTAGGAATGCTACAAAACGGACTTAGCGGTTATCGCCGATAGTGCGTGAAGCTAAAAAATTGCGATAAAATGGTCTCGCCGATCCGCATTGTTCACTGCGACCGGGTCGCTCTTCAAACTATGAACGTACGGTTTCATTGGTTGAGGTATGAACTTCGCGGATCAGAACTGCCTTGACCTCGACAAGATAATGCGCAGGCTCAGCAGGCACCAAATTTCAGGAGAGCTGACCATGCGCCACTACATCCGTAAATCATTTGTGCTCGGCGGGGCGCTGTCATTAGCCGCGATCAGCGTTCAGGCTGAGAGTTTCAACTGGGCGTCGACGACCGACCCGCAGACGATGGACCCGCATGCTGTCAATTCTACGCCAGTTCTGTCGTTCCTCAACAACATCTACGAGGGCCTCGTGCGGCGTGGCCAAGATATGTCGATCGAGCCATCGCTCGCCACGTCGTGGGAGCCGCTTGAGGGCGAAAACGGTTGGCGGTTCCATTTGCGTGAAGGGGTGACATTTCAGGACGGCGCTGCATTCACGTCGGCTGACGTCATGTTCTCCTACGAACGCGCGTCAAACGAAGCTGCTGATGTGCGATCATGGTTTTCACCTGTTACGGACGTGCGCGTTATCGATGACTTCACAATCGATTTCGTAACGAACTCCCCAAACCCGTTGTTCCCGTCATCCATCGCAAACTTCATGATCCTCGATTTCGATTGGGCGACAGCCAATAATGCGGCTTTGCCCGCCACGGATTCAGAAAACTTCGCGACCTTGAATGTGAACGGAACTGGTCCCTTTACCGTCGCAAGCCGCGATCCTGGTGTGAAAACCGTGCTGACGCCAAATGCGACTTGGTGGGACACGCCGACCCACAATGTGACCGAAGCGACGTTCACCCCCATCGGCAACGCCGCCACAGGTCTGGCCGCGCTTTTGTCGGGGGACATCGATTTCATTGAACCGATCCCGCTGCAAGATGTCGCGCAAGTCGAAAGCCGCGATGGATTTCGCGTCATAGAAGGTGAAGAAACCCGTGTCATCATGTTCGGGTTTGGCCATGAACATGACACGCTGCTCTATTCAAATGACGTTGCCGACGTGAACCCTTTTCAGGACCCTCGCGTGCGTTTGGCCGCCGCCCATGCAATCGACATCGCGTCTATTGATCGCGTGTTGTTTCGCGGTAAAATCGAAGCGGCCAGCCAGTTGGTTCCTGCCGGTATTTCCGGATTCTCCGAAGCACATCAAGACCGTCCTGCATATGATCCAGACCGCGCAAAAGAGCTGTTAGCAGAGGCGGGATACCCGGACGGGTTTAGTTTTGGCCTAAAATGCACCAACGATCGCTACATCAACGACGAGGCCCTGTGCCGTGCTGCAGCATCGATGTTCGCCGCTGTCGGTTTGGACGCGCAACTGTCCACTGGTCCGGTGCGCGATTATTGGGACCAACTGCGTGCGGATGATTTCGATATGTACCTTCTCGGCTGGTCGCCGGGCACATTCGATATGGAACATCCGGTGCGGTTCCTGCTGCACACGCAAGATGATGACGCGCGGTTGGGGTCATGGAACTTTGGCAACTATTCCAACGCCCGTGTCGATGAATTGCTGCCCTTGTTTCAACAAGAACTTGACCCTGCCGCGCGCCAAGGGATGATCGACGAATTGGTCGCCATCACCCAGGACGAGGTCGCGTATATTCCGCTTTATACCCAGCCTTTGATTTGGGCCGTCAAAGACAATATCGACGTGACGCAGCGGGCCGATAACTTCTTTATGCTGCGCTGGGTCACGGTGAACTGATCGACCTAGAAAAGCAGTAAGGCAATGGTATTTTTCTTAGCAAAACGGCTGATACAGTCGGTGTTTGTCATGCTCGCCGTTGCCTTTCTGGCCTTCTCCTTGTTCCGGTTTGTCGGGGATCCTGTTTCCCAGATGACGGGCGTCGAAACCTCTGTGCAGGATCAGGAACGCTTGCGTGAAGATTTGGGTCTGAACGACCCGTTTGCCTATCAATTTGCGCGCTTTACAGGTGACATGCTTAGGGGTGATTTCGGGTTTTCCTATCGCACGCGTCAGCCCGTCGCCGAAATGATCGCCTCGCGTATGCCTGCAACACTGGAACTTGGGGTCGTCGCGCTGTTGATATCGCTTTTGGTCGGCATTCCGGCGGGCGTCTACACGGCCTTGCGTCCACGAGGGTTTGCAACTCAGGCCATTCTGATGATCACACTGGTCGGCGTTTCGATCCCTACTTTTGTGATCGGCATCATGTTGATTTTCTTTTTCGGTGTCCAACTTGGCTGGTTGCCCACCTTCGGGCGCGGAGGAACGGTCAACTTGGGTGGTTGGGAAACGTCGTTTCTGACAGTTGATGGCTGGCGCGCGTTGATCCTGCCTGCGCTTACCCTTGGCGTTTACCAGCTTACGCTGACCATGCGGTTGGTGCGGGCAGAAATGATGGAAGTTATGCAATCCGACTACATCAGATTTGCCACGGCGCGCGGTGTGCCCATGGGGCGGTTGTATTTCAGACATGCCCTCGCCAACACCATGGTGCCGGTCATCACGATTATCGGTCTGCAATTTGGCGGCGTCATCGCGTTTTCCATCGTCACAGAAAGCGTATTCCAGTGGCCGGGCATGGGCCTGCTGTTTCTTGAATCCATCCGCTTCGTCGATATACCAGTCATGGGCGTTTACCTTGTTGTAATCGCGTTTTTCTTTGTCCTCGTAAACCTGATTGTGGATCTGCTTTATGTGCTGATTGACCCCCGCTTGCGCATAAGTGACGTGTCCTGATGTTGGCCTTTATCAAACGGCACGAAGGCCTCTGGCTCTTTACGCGCTCCCCTGCGGTGATGATCGCCGCGATTGTCGCCATCGCAATACTCATTGGTGCCGTTTTTGCACCGTGGATTGCGTCGGTTAATCCCTACGATTTGGCGTCGTTTTCGCTGATGGACGGATTACTGCCCCCCGTATGGGAAGAATTCGGAACCGAAAAATTCCTGCTTGGGACCGATGATCAAGGGCGGGATATGATCTCGTCCATCCTGTACGGCGCCCGCCTGTCGCTGATTATCGGTGTGTCTGCGATGATTATCGCGACGACTTTGGGCGTCGGTCTGGGGCTGGCTGCCGGGTACTTTGGCGGGCGGTTTGATGCCCTCATCATGCGCATCGCAGATATCCAACTGGCGTTGCCGGCCATCCTGACCGCACTGTTGATTGACGGCATTGCGCGCGGCATCCTGCCCCCTGAAATGCAACAAGACCTTCGGGTTGTTGTTCTTACGCTGGCGATTGCGCTGTCGCTTTGGGTTAATTTTGCGCGAACAGCTCGCGCATCGACCTTCGTGCAGATGAATAAAGAATATGTGCAAGCGGCGGTGATGCAGGGCCAGCACCCGTTGCGGATTATGTTCGTCCACATCCTGCCCAATATTCTCGGCCCGCTGCTGGTGATCATGACGGTCGATCTGGCGTCGGCGATTTTACTTGAGGCGACGTTGTCGTTCCTTGGGATTGGTCTGCCCGCAGACAGCCCGTCATTGGGCACGCTTATCCGCATCGGGATGCAGTTCCTTTTGTCTGGCGAATGGTGGATTTTATGGATTCCGACGCTGTTCCTGATCGCGCTGGTGGTCTCCATCAATGTCCTGGGCGACTTCCTGCGTGACGTCTTTAACCCGAGGCTCCGCTGATGCTGAGGGTTGAAAATCTGACCGTAAAATTCCCGTCCCGCTTTGGCGATGTGACAGCCGTCGAAGATGTGTCGATGAGCATCGATGCGGGCGAAATTCACGGGCTGGTGGGCGAAAGTGGCGCGGGTAAATCCACCGTCGGTGCGGCGATCATCGGGCTCTTGCAGAGCCCCGGCTATGTATCGGACGGCACGATCATGCTGGGCGAAACGGACCTACGCAGTCTGGACCGGTTTGAGGCGCACGCCCTGCGCGGCAAGCGCATCTCGATGATCTTTCAGGACCCGCAAACCAGCCTGAACCCGTTGATGCGCATCGAAGACCAGCTTGTTGAAACCATTCTGGCGCACGAAGATATGTCCACCGCAGCGGCGAAGACACGCGCCGTTGATCTGCTTGAAGAAATGGGAATCGAAGATGCAGCCGCGCGCATGCAGTCCTATCCCCATCAATTCTCGGGCGGGATGCGCCAAAGGGTCGTGATTGCCCTGGCGCTTTGTACGAACCCGGAATTGATTATTGCAGATGAACCCACAACCGCGCTGGACGTTGCGGTTCAATCACAAGTGTTGGGCCTGATCCGAAGACTGGCTGACGTGCGCAAGGTCGGCTTCATGTTGATTACCCACGACATTGGTGTGATCGCACAGATTGCCGACACCGTGACGGTGATGCGGCACGGAAAGCGCATTGAAAGCGGGCCGACGGCACAAGTTTTGGGCCATCCTGAAGCCCCCTATACCAAACAACTGATGGCCGCCGTCCCACCACTGGATCACAAAATAGACCGCTTCAAGGTTCCAGAAGATGACAGCATGGCAGCTCCGGGCAAAAGCAAAGGCGATAGGGCAGAAGCGTGGTTGCTCGGCGGGGAGAGACAAGTCCCGATCGGCCTGACGCTCGATAACATTGATGTCACCTTCCCCGGTGTGCGAACGACCATTTGGCGAAAGCCGGAACCATTTACTGCCCTGAGCGGTATCAGTTTCGACGTTCGGTCGGGGTCTGTCATGGGCATCGTGGGGGAAAGCGGGTCTGGTAAATCGACGCTCGCCAAGACGCTCACCGGACTGATCAAACCTGCTGGCGGCACCATGACACTGGGCGGCTTGGTCCTCCCTGGTGGCAAAGCCAGATCGCGCCATCATCCATCGCGACAACTGATCCAGATGGTGTTCCAAGACCCGTTCTCGTCCTTGAACTCCCGCCATAAGATTGGTGCCATATTGTCAGAACCACTTTGGCTTTATGGGCTGGTCAAAGATAAGGGTGAACGAAGGGAATTATGCGCCGACATGCTTGGCCTTGTTGGCATGGCGCCCGAAGCCATCAACAAGTATCCGCACCAGTTTTCCGGTGGCCAACGTCAGCGCATTGCAGTTGCACGGGCCCTTTTGGCACGGCCAAAGATCTTGATCTGCGACGAGCCAACATCCGCCCTTGATGTCTCCATCCAAGCCCAACTTCTAAACCTCTTGAAAGACCTGCAAAGCGCGTTCGGACTAACGGTCATTTTCATCAGCCATAACCTGTCAGTGGTCCGCCAGATGTCCGATGATGTTGTGGTGCTGCGCAATGGGCGCATCCAAGAACAGGGACCATCGGAGCGCGTCTATCAAGAACCAGAAGCCGACTACACGAAACGATTGCTGGAATTAACGCCAACAATGCCAAGCACGTGGATTCAATAAGTCGACACCGGGTCATTCTTTTCAAAGCAGCCATTGATAATGCAGCGAAAGTCTGCTTCGTCCGACATTGCAGACCACTATGGAAAGCGCAGCGAAAGTCCGGTTTCCGCCCTTCATGTAGAAATGTGTATGGCGCAGCATCGGTCACTATCGACACATTCGCCCACCCGAACCTTTCGTTGAGAAAGTCGCCGAATGCATCCCAGTAAATTTCGCTTCCTTTCATGGGCGGATGCGGATTGAAACTCCGTACTTTCCCGGACGAATTGATCACATAGTGCGGGATGCCAAAGTTAATCTCCAGCCGGCCTGTAGAGGTCGACAAACCGCCGTTCCCGCAGCAACCGGTCGAGGAATGCGACGCCAACTTGCGGGCATGAATGAGAGCCCGTCGCTTGAAAGCGTCCCCAAGCCCATGCCTCCCGTAGGCTGTGGTCCTACACCATAACTGGATGGACACAGCCTATCTGCGCAAATTTCCTGTTTTTCATACGGCAGCAGACCTTCGAGTCTCATGTTAGACGAATAGATATAACGATATTTCCAGTAATTTTCACAATAAATAAAGGATAAACAATAATTGGTTTATCGATAAACCTTGACAGCCTTGATCGACTCGGTGTTGGTTGCCATTGAGGAAATAAGGGAGGACATCATGTCAATTTCGCTCAAGGCACTTCTGGCGGCGTCGGTCGCCGTCATCGTCGCAGCACCCGCTTTCGCAGACAACGCGGATGGCCAGATCAGTGGCGACATCACATTTTACACACACTTTGCCAACTTCGTGGACAACGGTCGCTGGGACGATTGGGTCGCCGAATTCGAAGAGAAATATCCCGGTACCAACGTCGAGGTCATCGCGGTGTCCAACTACCGCAGGGAGATGCCCGTGCGGTTCGCATCCGGCGACTACGGCGACGTTCTGAACGTTCTCGATAATCTGCCACCCGACGATTACGTCAATTATTACGCGCCGATCGGTGATCTTGCCCTGCGCGACACGCACCAGTTTGTGGACCGTTACACCATCGACGGCGAGGTTTACGGCTACGTCTACGGCGTCAACGCTGAAGCCGTGGTCTACAACAAGGCCGCGTTCGAGCGGGCGGGCATCACGGATGTGCCAACCACCAAGTCCGAATTGCTTGCCGCGTGCGTGCGGCTCAAGGATGCAGGGATCGTGCCGTTCCAGATCAACATGGGTGCCGGTTGGCCAATGCAGCAATGGGACAAGGCAGCATTGTTGTTTGCGGGCGACGGCAATTACTATGAGGAAACGCTGACGCAGGCGACCCCTTTCGCGGCTGAGAATGCCTACGGGCAGTCCATCGCTTTCGTGCAGGAATTGTTCGACGCAGGCTGCACCGAACCCGATTACACCGCCAATAACTGGGACCAGTCCAAATCATTGATGGGCGCTGGCGAAGCTGGAATGTGGTTCCTCGCGAATTGGTCTGTACCCCAGATCATTGCTGCGGGCGAAGCATTGGGGCTGGAAAATGTCGGTGACGATCTGGGCATGTTCGCGCTGCCGATCGATGACAGCGGCACGCCTGCCGTTTTGCTGAACCCTGACTGGGCGCTCGGCGTATCAGCCAATTCCGATAATATCCCAACGGCTAAGGCGTGGATCGAGTTCCTGTTGACCGAAACGGACGTGTCCAACGAGGCGGGATTTATCCCCGGTGACACGCGCATCGATCCGACGATGCCACAGCTGGTGGAATTGTTTGAAACGGATCCAGCCACCCTCGAATCCGGCACGCCGAGTTCTGCGTTCAAGCAGGCGATGGCGGATGCGCGGCTCGACTTCATGACTGGCACCTACATCCGCGATCTGGTTCTGGCCGAAGATGGTGATGCGGCATTGGACGACGTAAACACACGTTGGGCCACTGCGACAGGCAACTAACCTCCCAGAAGTCGGTGCCGCCCTGCCCCACGGGTCGGGCGGCGCCATCCCGAATTTTCGCCGGAGCCCCAAAATGGATTTCTCGTCCGCGACAGCGCAGCGCCGTTTGGTGATTGTCGGCTTTTTGATCGTGCCGCTGACGCTGCTGGCGGTCTTTAGCCTCTATCCATTCTTCCAACTGATTTGGTTTTCGCTGACCGATTGGAACGGATTGTCACCAGACAAAACCTTTGTCGGGCTGGATAATTACCACCGCATTTTGATCGAGGATCGGGCGTTGTTACGACCGTTGATCAACTCTGGCTACTACTTCATCGGGTCGCTTATGCAGCTCGCACTGGCCACGTATTTCGCGGTAATCCTGAGCCGCGGTCTGCCGGCATCGAATATGTTTCGAATGATCTTGTTTTTGCCGTTCGTGCTGAATTCCGTCGCCGTGTCGATCATCTTTCGTGACTTCCTGCAACTTGACGGTGGTCTCGACGCGCTTATGACGCTGGTGGGTTTGGGCGACTATACGCGCCAGTGGGTGCAGGACCCTGACATCGTGAAATGGTCTCTCGTGTTTGCGTCGATCTGGCGCTACCTCGGATTTATGTTGTTGATTACATATGGCGCGTTACAGGCCGTGCCAGTCGATCAATATGAGGCGGCGCGGATTGAAGGCGCCAGCGAATGGCAGCAGTTCCGTTTCATCACCTTTCCGACAATCGCGCCGATCCTTGGCTTGCAGATTATTCTGGCCACCGTCGGATCGCTTGAGGTGTTCGACGTCCCCTTCTTGATAACAGGCGGCGCGAACGGCACGAAAACCTTCATCATGGCAACACTGGAAGAAGCATTCGAATTCCGCCGCGTCGGTCTGGCCGCCGCAATGTCGATCATTTTGCTCAGCATCGTGATGGTCGTCATCGTGCTCCAGCGATTGCTGTTCCAGCGTGGGGCCGTGACATGAATTTTCTGAACCGCCGTCGCCTGACGCCCGCCAAGGTCGCGTGGAACACACTGCATTACGCTGTTTTGTGCTTTGCTAGCGTGCTGGTTATTGCCCCGCTTTTGATCGCGTTCATCGCATCGTTCAAAACTCCGATAGAAATGCTGCGCGGGGAAAAGACCGATCTGCCGGTTGACCCGCTCAACATCGAAAACTACGCGAGCTTCCTCGACCGACAGCCCGTGGGAATCTCGTTTTACAACACGGCCTTCGTGATCATCGTGTCGCTGGTCATCGTCATCCTTGTGGGCACGATGGTCGCGTACGTCATCAGCCGGTTTCGCTTTCCGGGGCGCGGTTTGATCCTGGTCTTGTACGTCATTGTGATGGCCGTACCGCCGATCACAACGCAGGTGTCGCTGTATCAGGTCATGCTGGGACTTGGATTGGTAAATTCAAAATGGGCCTTGATCGTGCTGTATTCCAGCACGGACATTGTATCGCTTTATATCTTCATCACGTTCCTCGGTGCGATCAGCCGTGAGCTGGACGAAAGTGCGCGCATCGAAGGTGCAAGCTATTTCCAGATTTACTGGAAGGTCATCTTGCCACTGATGACGCCCGCGATTTCGACCGTCGTGATCCTGCGCACGATCCATATGTATAACGATTTTATCCTGCCCTATCTCTATACGCCAAGGGTGGAAGACGCGACCGTGTCGATGCTGCTGTTCAGGGCGTCCGACATGATGTCGTCCAGCACAGAAGCCGTATTGATGGCGGGCATCATGATCGTCATCGCCCCCACCATGGTCGCGTTCTTCGTGCTGCAACGCCAGATCGTGTCGGGCATGATGCGCGGGGCGGTGAAGGGATGAACCAGTTTACATATCTCGCGGCGACCCGCATCTGGCAGTTGACGGCAATCAATCTGACGGCGTTGGCTTTGATCTTTCTGGGCGGCATTGCGGCGGGCATCGCACCTGCGGGTGCGGCGGTGCTGCATGCGGTGCATCGCCTTGATGACCTCAGCGCGGGCCAACTTGTGCGCGCGATGTGGGCGACTTACCGAACTGAATTCATCCGCGCGAACATGGTGGGTCTGCCCATTGTTGGCATCGCTGTGGTCCTGATTTGGGCTGGCCCATCGTTGGGTATCTTCGGGTTTGGAATTTCCATGTTCCTCGTGGTGATCGCGCTGTGTCTGGCCGCCGCCAGCCTGCTGATCGTGGCGCATATTGCCGCCGGTGTGGCGGACACGTGGCACAACGCACGCATGGCGTTGCTCCTGTCACCCTACGGCCATCTGGTCAGCTTTCTCGCATTGGGGCCTTGGTTCTGGCTTATCTGGCAACAGCCGTTGATCGGTCTTTATGTCGGATTTTCCGTGCCCGCCTACGTTTATTCCGGTTTGGTCCTGCCATCGGTTTGCGCAGGCTTCCCCGCATCAAATAAACCAATTTCACAACAGGAGGCCCTGACATGAGCGGTGGCTTGCAGATCACCAACGCATCAAAATCCTTTGGCGCTTTGACGGTTCTTAACGATATCAGCCTGTCGGTCGACCCGGGCGGGTTTCTTGTGCTTCTGGGGGAATCCGGTTGTGGGAAATCGACGCTGCTGCGGATGATTTCCGGGCTTGAGGACAAGCACGAAGGCACAATTGAAATTGCAGGCCGTGACGTCACCCATCTGGACCCAAAGGATCGCAACATCGCGATGGTGTTCCAGTCCTACGCGCTTTACCCGCACATGAGCGTGTTCGAGAACATCGCGTTTGGCATGAAAATCCGCCGACATGCCAAGGCCGACATCAAGGCCGAGGTGGGGCGCGTGGCTGACATCCTGAAGCTCACAGATTATCTGCACCGCAAGCCCGGCCAGCTGTCGGGTGGACAGCGCCAACGCGTCGCCATCGGCCGTGCAATGGTGCGAAAGCCGGATCTGTTCTTGTTCGATGAACCACTGTCTAATCTGGATGCGAAATTACGGGCCGAAATGCGCACGGAGATCAAACGCATCCACCAGGTGCTGGGGGCCACCATCGCCTACGTGACCCATGATCAGGTCGAAGCAATGACGCTGGCCGACAAGATCGTGTTGCTGAATGCTGGGCGGATTGAACAGCTTGGCACGCCGGAAGACTTGTACATGCATCCGGACACGTTGTTCGCGGCGCGGTTTATCGGGTCGCCCCAAATCAATGCAATCGAGGTCACGGTCCACGTAAGCGATGACACCCTGACGGCGTATGTGGGCGACATCGCGCTGGCGCTGCCGCGCAACGCAGCGCGCGGCATTGTCATTCATGGCCAGACCGCGATCCTTGGCGTGAGGCCCGAAAATCTGACGCTTAGTGACACGGGGCCTATCGTGACGCGCGGGCACGGTGTCGGCCTTTGCGAACCGATGGGATCAGAGACGTCGGTCGTACTGGACTTTGCGGGTGCCGCCTTGCGCATGCGCGTGCCGGGTCTTGTGAAACTGTCGCAGGACAGCACCCAGTCCGTTAGTTGGGACATGTCCGGTTGCCATCTTTTTGACCCTGAAACCGGGGCACATCTGTAATGACAAAACGCCCAAATATTATCTTGATAACATCCGACCAACTGCGCCCCTATGAGCTGGGCTGTTATGGCGGCACCCAAGTCGCGACGCCCAACATTGACAGGCTGGCAGCGCGCGGCGCCGTCTGGGACACCGCAGTCACGAATTTTCCTGTCTGCATGGCGGCGCGGTCTGTCCTGATCTCGGGCCAGCACAACCGCACAGCCACGGGGGGCAAGACCAACGTGGCCTACGATGGTCGACCTGGCGATTTCAACATGCCTGAATATCCGTATCCCAAACGCCCACATCTGCCGCATGAAACGCTACCGGAATTGTTGCAAACCGCAGGCTATGAAACCCACGTCATCGGCAAATGGCACATCCACAGCTGGCCGCACGAAATCGGGTTTGATCACTACCTGATCCCCCGCGTCCATCACGCCCATTCTGCACAGATATATTCACGCGACGGCGGGCCGGAATTTGCGCCCGATGGTTTCAGCGTAGATTTTGAGGCAGGCGAGGCTGAGGCATTGATCGCCTCGAAATCCAAGGCTGAGACACCGTTTTTCCTCTACTACAATATCTCGCCGCCCCATTGCCCCGTGGCCGATATGCCTGATGAATTCCTCAAGATGTATGACCCCGCGCAGATAACCCTTCGCGAAAATACGAATGAGGATGCAATTGAGGACAAGGATTATTGGTATAAGGTTTATCGATGGGATTTTCGATACTATTCGTTCCGCCTGCCGCACACGATGACCCTGCCCGACGGGTATGATCTACACGCGCTGGCCGCCGAATATTACGGTGCGGTCACATGGATGGACCGCGCGGTGGGTCGCATTCTGGATGCTGTAAAAACAGCGGGTATCGAGGGCGATACACTGATCGTGTTCACGTCCGATCACGGGGAAAACCTCGGCTCGCACGGTCTGGTCCAAAAGGGTACGGAAAATGACGAGAGCATCCGCATACCGCTGGTGATGGCTGGGCCAAACGTGGCGCATACCCGTGTCGGGTCGTCGGTGGCGTCGCTCGTTGATCTGGCACCTACGTTTCTGGCGGTCGCAGGCGTGCCGGTTCCCGACCATATGCACGGCGCGTCCTTGATGAACGAGGCAGGTGGTGACGACAGCGCGCCGCGCGACGCGTTCTTTCAAACCACACAAGGTGTCGGCATTCGCAGCTGCGACATGCTGGTCTACGCAAAGCTGGACAACCGCCGGATCGCCGATGCACCCTGCACCGTCTTCGACATGGTCGCCGATCCCTTTCAATACCAGAACCTTGCTGAAACAGACGCAGATGCTGCTTTGTTTCAACGCCTCAAACACCTCGACCAGTTGTACCCATGGTCAGAGCTACAGGATGACCCCAAATGAACGTGCAACACTTGGCTTCCCCCGATACCCTCAAAATGACATCCGGCTGGCGGGTGGCGCGCGCGGACGGCGCGCATGATGTAGCGATGAATGTCCCCGGCGATGTGCATTCTTCGCTTCTGCGCGCGGGTGTCATCACCGATCCCTACTGGCGCGACACCGAAGTGTCGCTCGATTGGATACATGAGGCGGATTGGGTCGCGACTGGTACATTCACGTTCGCCGGCGACATCACAAAGGCCCATACGCTGACCTTCGATTGCGTGGATTGCCACGCCGATGTCACCCTGAACGGTGTGCACATCGGCACCTGCGACAACCAATTCATCCGCTGGGATTTTACGACGGGTGATGCTTTGCGGACGGGGCAGAACACGCTGGCCGTTCATTTTAAATCCAACAGCCGTATCGCCGCGCAAAAGGCCGAAGACTCGTCTATTGTTGTGCCCTATCTGACGTTCAACAACCGGTTGCCGCACTACAACTATTTACGCAAAACGCAGTGCCACGCGGGTTGGGATTGGAACATCGCCTTGTCCCCGATCGGGCTTTACGGCGACGTAACCCTGCGCGAAACCAACGTCTTGCGTCTCGACGACCTGACCGTGCGCCAGCATCATGAAGGTGGCAGCGTTACCGTTGAAGTCGAGGCGCACGTTCAAACGAATGACGTCGCGCAAACGACGATGACGATTAATCTCTGCGGCCAAACTGTCGAACAGTATGTGACCATTTATCCCGGCCAAAACATCGCTAAACTGTCCGTCACCATTCGCAATCCCGCGCTTTGGTGGCCGGTCGGTCACGGCGAACAAGTGTTGCATGATCTGATCGTGACGCTGGGCGACGAGGTTCGTCATCGCCGCATCGGGCTGCGCGACATCATGTTGGACACATCCGACGACGCCGTCGGCGCGCGGTTCGCATTCCGCGTCAACGGGCGCGAGGTGTTCATGCGTGGCGCCAATTGGATCCCCGCCGATGCGCTGCCTGAACGTGGCACGCCCGAACTGGTGCGTGACCGTCTGACATCGGCGGTCGAGGCGAATTTTAACATGATCCGCGTTTGGGGTGGCGGCCAGTACGAGGCCGACTGGTTCTACGACATCTGCTCTGAACTCGGCATCCTCGTGTGGCACGACTTTATGTTTGCCTGCAATCTGTACCACAGTCACGACAAACACTGGCTGGCCTCGGTGCGCACAGAGGCGCGTCAGCAAATCCGCCGCTTGTCGTCGCAGCCCTGCATGGCGCTGTGGTGTGGCGACAATGAACTGGTCGGGGCATTGGGCTGGTACGATGAAAGCAAGGCAGACCGCGACCGTTATCTGGCAATGTACGACCGCTTGAATTACGCCCTTGAAGAGGTCGTGGACGAGGTCGCCCCTGATATCCCCTTTTGGCCATCTTCACCGTCGATGGGGCCGCTCAATTTCGGGGACGGCTGGCACAACGACACCTCAGGGGACATGCATTTCTGGGACGTGTGGCATTCCGCCAAGGATTTTGAGCATTACAGGACAGTCAAACCACGGTTCTGTTCAGAATTCGGGTTTCAATCCTTTCCGTCCATGCCATTGATCGAAACGTTCACCGCCCCCGAAGACCGCTCTGCGACATCGCGCGTGATGGACGTGCATCAGCGCAACGATGGCGGGAACGAAAAGATCGTGGAAACCATTTCGAGATATTTTAAAGTTCCCGAGAGCTTTGAGGATATGGTCTATCTTAGCCAAGTAAGCCAAGCGCTAGCGATGAAAACCTCGATCGAGTTCTGGCGATCGGTCAAGCCGCGCTGCATGGGAACGCTGTATTGGCAGCTGAATGATACATGGCCCGTCGCAAGCTGGTCGAGCTTGGAGTACGGCGGCCACTGGAAGGTCACGCAATATATGGCGCGGCGGTTTCACGATCCGGTTCTGGTCACGGCGCAACCGGACACAGTCACGGGCGATATCGTGCTATGGGCGGTCAACGATACGCCCGACGCCGTATCGCTCAGCATCGGTATGACCCGCGTTGACGTGGCGGGGCCAATGGCGACCGTCGGCACCTTTGCCTGCGTGTGCCCGCCCAACAAAGCGGTGGAGGTTGCGCGCATCGCGGCCACGAACATCGCAGCACAGGAATTCCTATCTTTCAAATGGCAGGACGTGGACGGTAAGCACAGCGGGCAGAACGATTATCTACCGAACCGTCCCAAGGAATACGACCTACGCACACCAAAGATCACAGCGGTAGAAGCCGGCGATACCGTTACGCTGACCTGCGATGTACCTGCCCTCTACGTGACGCTTAATCACGGCAGCGCGGATATTTATTCCGACAACGGGTTCACTTTGTTGCCCGATATCGAAAAGGTGATAACAATCACGCGGAAACGCAGCACCGCTGGCGCCGCGCCCCCATCAATGGCCACGTCGATGGTCACGTCGATCAAATGTCTTAACGCATCGTGAATCTCTTGAAAACACTGCCCACATCCTCCGGCGCCGTCACGCTGAAAACCATCGCCGACAGCCTCGGTGTTTCGGTGACGACCGTGGCACGCGCCCTCAAGGACGGGCACAAGATCGGTGAGGCGACGGTGCGCAAGGTTAAAGAAGAAGCGGACCGTCTGGGCTATGTGCAAAACCTTGACGGGCTGAAATTACGCACGGGAAAGACCCTCGTGGTGATGGCGTTTCTGGGTCACACCACCGAAGAGGAAATCGGCGATTCCGGTTCGGTTGGGCTGCTCAACGGGATCCACAGCCGCTTTGTGGGGACCGGATACGCGGTGCGTACAGTGCCCGTGACCATCGGGGAAAGCGGGTTGGAACAAATCGAAGAGGTCGTGCGCGGGCGCAATGCTGACGGCATCATCCTCGACCACACAAGGCCACAGGACCAACGGGTTCGCTACCTGTTGGAACGGGATTTTCCCTTCGTGACGTTCGGACGAACAGAGCTGTTTTCAGATCATGCCTATTTCGATCTGGACAACGAATTGGCGGCCTATCAAGGCACCAAGAGTCTGATCGACGCAGGCTATAAAAAGATCGCGATGTTGGACGCAGACGAAGATTTCCTATTCGTGAAACAACGGATGCGCGGCTACACTTCTGCCCTTCGCGAGGCAGGCCGTGACGTGGACGCGTCGATGATCTGCCACATCCCGCTTGAGGCTGACGTTGCCCGCGAAAAGACCCGCGCGTTGGTCGACGGCGGTGCGGATGCCATCGTTTGTGTCAACGAACTGGTCTTTCTGGGCGCGCGCGCCGCGTGCCGCGATGCTTTGCGGCGCGACCCCCGATCCATTGGGTTTTCGGTGCGCGTCGGCACAAACATCGGCGAATACCTCGGCACGCCGATGACCGCATCATATTTTTCGAGGTTCGAGGCCGGCTGGAACCTCGCGGATCTGTTGCTCAAACGGATCGGTGGCGCTGATATGGCTGACTGTCAAATCGTCGCCAAACCTGTTCTTCGCCTTTATGAAAGCTGACCCACTATGAAACGTTCCAAGATAAACGACATCATGGCGCGGGCTGACGACCTGATCCGCAGCCACGGGTTCACCCTGCCGCCTTTCGCCTATTGGTCGCCGGACAAATTCGCAGCCAACGCGACGGCGGCGAAGGCATTGATAGATGCCCGTTGCGGTTGGGATATCACTGATTATGGCGCAGGCGATTTCGATGCGATGGGGTTGTTTCTTTTCACCCTTCGCAATGGCCGGCTTGCCGATCTGCGGCATGGCGGCGGCATGTGTTACGCAGAAAAACTGTTGATTTCGCGGCAAGATCAACTGTCACCAATGCACACCCACGTCATCAAAGCCGAAGACATCATCAACCGCGGTGGGGCCACAATGGTTGTTGAACTTTACGGATCGGATGAGGATGGCAACTTTGCCGAGGATCGCGGCGGCGTCGTTATGTGCGACGGCATCGCGCGACCGTTTAGCGCAGGCGAAAAGATCAAATTTGCCCCGGGTGAAAGCCTGACCCTCATGCCTGGTGACTGGCATGCATTCTGGGGCGAAGGCGGCGATGTGCTGATCGGTGAGGTTTCGACCGTCAACGATGACGAGACCGACAACATCTTTCGCGCACCAATCGGCCGCTTTGCCCAAATTGATGAGGACGTCGCACCCACGCATCTGCTGGTCAGTGATTACAACACACACCTATGAGGTCGTGTAGTATCTTCGTAACCCTGGGTTTGGGCCTGAAATCTGTTGTTGGATCGCTCCAATCTTTTCGCTTTTTCCAATGACAAGGACGGCTTCAAACCCGGTATCAAACTATCTTTGGGACGATCGACTTAGGTATGGATGAAACGCCGTTAAAGCAGGCGCAGGTTAGCATCTTTGTGATTGGCTGAAACACGCATCCGACATGCTTTTGGACCGTGGCATGATGGGCGACGGCGTCGCTGACCTCAAAGCCATTCGCGCTGCGGTGGAAGGTGCGGGGTATACTGGTCCGAGCGAAGTTGAGATATTTTTACTTTAAATTGGCGGACTCGAGACCCAGGCGACGTGCTCGACACAATCGTTGAACGGTTTAAGTCTGTCTGTTGAGCAAGGGACTCCACTTGGCGTCAGCAATCCAGATGATGGAGCGGCAGTTTTAGATACCCTGCGGACCTGTATTTCGCGCTACATTTGTCATTTTCGGCTCGTTACGGTCATTCGCTGCGCGAGGCACCAGGGTCTACATCGCGGACCAAGTAGACATTTGCCAGATCGTTTTGAAAGTCCCATTCACCAGATTATGGCAATGGAAGCTTTTAGTCGTAGGTCGCATCCGGAGATGTGAGGATGCCCAGTTTCAGCATTTTTTGCATGTGGTCTCCATCGTAGTAGCGCTCTTCTATGACTTTCCCGTCAAGCCAGCGCTGCCAGCACACACCATCAATTTGGAAGGTCTTGCCGTCGCTTGTCACAAAGGAGGTCCAATTTCTGAACGCGCAAATCGCCTGATCTTCTGCGACAACGAGATCAACGAT
>JAGGNB010000176.1 GCA_017886375.1 Octadecabacter sp. | reverse complement strand
TGTTGATCGCGACGATAACCTTAGAATCTTTCATGCCGGCCAAGTGCTGGATCGCGCCAGAAATACCAACGGCAACATATAGATCAGGTGCGACGACTTTACCGGTCTGACCAACCTGCCAATCGTTCGGGGCATAACCGGAATCGACCGCAGCACGGGACGCACCAACGGCAGCACCCAGTTTGTCAGCCAAGCCTTCGATCAGTTTGAAATCATCCTCCGAGCCAACGCCACGACCACCGGACACAACGATCCCTGCGGACGTCAGTTCAGGGCGATCAGACGTTGCGACCTTGTCTTCGACCCATTCAGACAGGCCGGAATTGCCAGCGCTTGCAATCTCTTCGACGGGGGCAGAACCACCCATCCCAGCGGCATCAAACGTCGCCGTGCGGATTGTCATGACCTTTATCGCATCCGTAGATTTCACAGTTTGCAACGCGTTGCCTGCATAGATCGGGCGCACGAAAGTGTCGGCGTCAACAACTTCAACCACTTCGGAAATGATCATCACATCGAGCATCGCCGCCGCGCGCGGTAAGATGTTCTTGGACGCAGCGGTTGAGGGCGCAACAATGTGGGAATAATCACCCGCCAATGATACGATCATATCAGCCATTGGTTCGGCCAAATCATGACCGTAGGCATCGTCGGATACGCACAGAACCTTTGACACGCCGTCCAGTTTGGCAGCCTCTGCTGCCGCACCTTGGCAACCTGATCCGGCGCACAAAACGGTGACGTCACCCAATGGCTTTGCAGCCGTCAGCGCCTTTGCTGTGGCATCCACAGACAATTCACCATTCACAACTTCAGCAATTAAAAGAACAGCCATTTAAACAGCCCCCACTTCTTTGAGTTTCTCGATCAACTCATCAACTGAACCAACCATGATACCAGCGGCGCGGGTTTCAGGTTCCGCAGTTCCGACAATGGTCAGACGCGGTGTAACATCGACGCCGTAATCGCCCGGTGTTTTTTCATCCATCGGCTTTTTCTTGGCCTTCATGATGTTGGGCAGCGATGCATAACGTGGCTCATTCAAACGCAGATCAACCGTGATGATCGCAGGCATCTTCAGCTTGATCGTCTGCAAACCGCCGTCCACTTCGCGGGTGACGGTGGCCGTGTCGCCATCGACTTCAAGTTCGGATGCAAATGTGCCCTGCGCCCAACCTGTCAAAGCTGCCAGCATCTGGCCCGTAGCGTTCATGTCGTTGTCGATCGCTTGCTTACCGGCCAGTACGATGCCTGGCTTTTCCTCGTCGATGATACCCTTAAGGATTTTCGCAACCGCCAGCGGTTCGATGTCGTTGTGCACGTCGTCCGTGGCAATAACCAAAATTGCGCGATCCGCCCCCATCGCCAGCGCGGTGCGCAGGGTTTCTTGGGATTGCTTAACACCGATAGAAACGGCGATGACTTCGTCAGCCTTGCCAGCTTCCTTCAGACGGATCGCTTGTTCGACAGCGATTTCATCAAACGGATTCATCGACATTTTAACGTTCGCCAGATCAACGCCGCTGCCGTCCGCTTTGACACGAACTTTAACGTTATAATCAATGACGCGTTTGACGGGTACGAGGACCTTCATCGGCGTTTTCTCCCAGGTTGGATTCTATTGTCTTAAGGTTGGTAGCGTGGCTGAGATGAGGAAAACAGCACAAAATCGACCCGTAAGCGCCATGTGACGCCAAGTTTTTCACCTGTTGCGGTCTAACGGTTCGCGCCCGGAACCCATAACACATCATCTTTGCCATCATTGTTGGCGATACGCGACGCGTTGAAGAACCAATCAGACAGGCGGTTCAGATACTTCACCGCCGACGCGTTCACAGTTTCCACAGTCGCCAATTCCACTGACAACCGTTCGGCGCGCCGCGAAACGGTGCGGCAAAGGTGCAGATGTGCGGCCAGTGCAGACCCGCCGGGCAGAATAAAGCTGCGCAAGGGCGACAGGACATCATTCATCGCGTCGATTTGATGTTCGAGCCGCGTGACCTGCGTATCGGTCATCCGGAGCGGGGGATATTCAGCGTCGGCGTCTTTTTCCATGTCGGGACGGCACAAATCGGCGCCCAGATCGAATAGATCATTCTGGATCATCGCCAACTGCGCGTCCATGTCATCGCTTGCGTGCAGTCGGGCCAGACCAACCGTCGCATTGGTTTCATCCACTGTGCCATATGCCGTCACGCGCGTTGAATGTTTCGCAACACGGTTGCCGTTGCCCAACGCCGTTTCGCCGCCGTCGCCGGTCTTTGTGTAAATCTTGTTTAGAACGACCATCAATTGCCCCCCATGGATCGGAAATAGGCAAAGCCTACGATTAAAACGACGGCCACGAATTGTGCCGCGATGCGCAACTGCATGATCTTGTTTGATCTCTTGCCGTCGCCGCCTGCCTGAAACGTCGACAAGCCCCAAGCCAGAACACCCGCCACAACAAGGCAAGCAATGATGATCACGTAGAAGAACGGATTGTCGACCATGATGTCGGGTCCTTTATGGTTCGATGCGTTAGGTAGCAGGCGATGCGCAAAAGGGAAGGGTCAGCCCAACCGCAACACACGATCCAGGGCGCGTGACGTTAGGATTCGCCGTAAAAAACCCATCAGGTAGGTTGGGGTTGTGACATAATATCGCGGCTTAGGGTTACGGTGTGTGACAGCCCTAAGCAGCTTTGCAGTCACCGCAGAGGCGGGCAATTCAAATTTATCCGGTCCGCCGTCTTCGTACAACCGTTTCCGCAGGCCTGATTCGTAATGTGCGCGTCTGGGTGAATTTTCCCAATCAATCCACTTCTCAAAATGGGGGATCGATTTTTTGCGGATATCGGAGGTTACTGGCCCGGGTTCGATCGTAATGATCTTGATATTGGTATCCGCCATCTCAATTCGCAGCGTGTCTGTTAGCCCCTCAAGCGCAAATTTCGTCGCGATGTAGGCCGCACGCCAGCGCAAGGCGACCAGCCCGAGAACCGATGAATTTTGCACAATCCGCCCGTGGCCTTGGGCGCGCATGACGGGAATGACGCGGATTGTCAGATCATGGACGCCGAACACGTTCGTTTCAAAAATTTCGCGCAACGCATCACGTGGAAGGTCTTCGACGGCGCCGGCGATGCCAAATGCGCCATTGTTGAACAGCGCGTCAAGTGTTCCACCCGTTGCGGCCAACACCTGCGCCAGTCCTGTTTGAATGCTGGCAGAATCGGCGTAATCAATCAGCGGCGCGTCGAACCCTTCGGCTTTTAGGCGGTCACAGTCGGCCTGTTGGCGGCACGACGCAAAAACGCGCCAGCCTGCGGCGCGCATCCCATGCGCTGCGTCATAGCCGATGCCCGACGAACAGCCAGTGATAAGAATGGATTGTGTCATGCGCGCTTGATGCCCCCTCCGGGGCGCGGCGGCAATCAGGTTTCTGGATCGCTCAGCAAACGTTCGGCCATCCAACCTTCAATGCCGCGATCCACAGTGCTGACATTCGCCCAACCGTCTGCATCAACGTTCAGCACTTCAATCTTTGTGCCGCCGTCCAGCGTAGTGATCACATCAAACCCAGTGCCAGGCCCCATACGCAGGTTTACGCGCGATCCGGCGACTTCGCGGATGTCTAATTCTGGTTCCACAACGGCCTCAACCACTGCAATAACGTCCGGTTCAACGGCATCAAGCGCCACCGCTTGCGCAACAGCACGCAAAATTTCCTCATCGGAAACCTCGGGCTGGGCGACAGTGTTGGATGATGAAACAGACATAAGCGTCGTGGTGTCAGCGCGGGTAACGATTTCAGGAGCTTCCAGTTCAACAACCGCAACCTGACGTTCGGCTGGCACAAAGTCCGCGCCGCCTGACATTTCGTAGTAGACCCAACCCATAAGGGCGAATATTAGCCATACATAGCTTTTCATAATCGCGCCCCCCCAGAGTTTCAGATACTGTTTACACAGCCACTATAGCAAACCTGCGGTGGTTCCGTCAGGTGCAGAATCCGAAATCTGCGGGGAAAAATTCACACAATGCATCTGATTTCACCGTTGTCGTGCAAATGCGGCTTGGATACACACGATCTATGAGTGATGATGCGCTAGACCCCAAGATGAACCCGACCGAAACGCTGCGCCGTGCGCTGGGTGATCGGTATCTGACCTATGCGCTGTCGACGATTATGCACCGCGCGCTGCCCGATGCCCGCGACGGGTTGAAACCTGTGCATCGGCGAATCCTTTATGCGATGCGCGAACTAAAGCTTGCCAGCAAGGGTGGTTTCCGAAAATCCGCCAAGATTTCCGGTGACGTGATGGGCAACTATCACCCCCACGGTGACGCTGCGATTTATGATGCGATGGCGCGATTGGCGCAGGACTTTAACGTGCGCTACCCGTTGGTTGATGGCCAAGGGAACTTTGGCAATATCGACGGCGATAACCCTGCGGCGGCGCGATACACAGAAGCGCGGATGACCGCCGCTGCTGAGGCACTGCTTGAGGGTCTGAACGAAAACGCCGTTGATTTTCGCGAAAACTATGACGGGACGCTAGAAGAACCTGTTGTGTTACCGGCCGCGTTCCCGAACCTTTTGGCGAACGGATCAAGTGGGATCGCGGTGGGCATGGCGACGAACATCCCGCCCCACAACCTAGAAGAACTGATCGGCGCCTGTTTGCATCTGATCAAGTCGCCGAATGCGCGTGATGAAACCCTGCTCGACTATATTCCCGGCCCCGATTTTCCGACTGGTGGCGTAATTGTTGAACCAAAAGAAAACATCGCCGAAGCCTATCGCACAGGTAAGGGCGGTTTCCGTCTGCGGTGTAAGTATGAAGTCGAGGATCTTGGTCGTGGCCAATGGCAGGTCATCATCACCGAAATCCCCTATCAGGTGCAAAAATCAAGGCTGATTGAAAAGCTGGCTGAGATTATTGAGCTTAAAAAGGTGCCGATCCTTGCCGACGTGCGCGACGAATCTGCCGAAGACATCCGCATTGTGCTGGAACCCAAGTCCAAGAACGTCGACGTCGAAGTCCTGATGGGCATGCTGTACCGCAATTCCGAACTGGAAACGCGGTTTAGCTTGAACATGAACGTCCTGATCGATGGTCTGACGCCAAAGGTGTGCTCGCTCAGGGAAGTGTTGCGTGCCTTCCTTGATCACCGCCGCGACGTGTTGATCCGCCGCAGCACACACCGGATGGTCAAGATCGACCACCGGCTTGAGGTCCTCGAAGGCTTTATCATCGCCTTTCTGAACCTTGATCGCGTGATCGATATTATCCGCTATGACAATGATCCCAAAAAGGCGCTGATGGCCGAAGATTGGGGCAAAACCCACGTCCGTGCCATGGACGAAGCGGACTATGTGTCGCCCCTGACTGGGCTGGTCGGTGAACCTGAGATGGGCCTGACCGACGTTCAGGCCGAGGCCATTCTGAACATGCGACTGCGGTCTTTGCGTCGCCTCGAAGAAATCGAGCTCGTCAAAGAACGTGATGCCTTGATGCTTGAACGCGCTGGGCTGGAAGACCTTTTGGACAGCGAAGACCTGCAGTGGAAAACCATTGCAGAACAACTGCGCGAGACTCGCAAATTGTTTGGGTCAAATTCCGAAGGTGGCGCGCGGCGCACGGCATTTGCAGTGGCTGGCGTTGTCGAAGATGTGCCTCTTGAAGCGATGATCGACAAAGAACCTGTCACGGTTGTCTGTTCCAAAATGGGTTGGATAAGGGCGATGACGGGTCACATTGATCTGGCGCGCGAATTGAAATTCAAAGACGGCGATGAAGGGCGGTTCGTGTTCCATGCGCAAACCACTGACCGTCTGTTGGTGTTCGGCAGCAACGGGCGGTTCTACACGCTGGGCGCATCAACCCTTCCAGGTGGGCGCGGCATGGGCGAACCGTTGCGCTTGATGGTCGACCTGCCAAACGAGGCTGAAATCGTCGCGTTGTTCATCCACCGTGCTGGCAATAAATTGCTGGTCGCATCGTCCGCTGGCGACGGGTTTGTTGTGCCCGAAGATGACGTCGTCGCGCAGACACGTGCGGGCAAACAGGTGTTGAACGTCAAGGGCGATGTGCGCGCCAGCGTTTGTTCGACGGTGACGGGTGATCACGTGGCCTGCGTCGGTGAAAACCGCAAAGTGCTGCTGTTTCCGCTGGATGAGCTGCCCGAAATGGGCCGCGGCAAAGGCGTACGATTGCAAAAATACAAAGACGGCGGATTGTCGGATGCAACGACATTCACGCTCGCTGATGGTCTGTCGTGGCTAGATCCCGCAGGGCGCACCCGCACGCAAACCGAGCTGGCTGAATGGGCCGCCAAACGTGCAGGCGCTGGCCGAATGGCGCCGCGTGGTTTTCCAAGGGATAATCGGTTCACGTGACAGGCCCGCCCCCGATCCCCACCGGTCTTCGACTGAATTCGTGGGCACACACGGGGCCAGCTGTTCAGGCTCGCATTGATAAGCGGAATTTGGACCGTCCTAACATTAGGCTTCTGACGTTTCTGGATGAAAACGCGGCTGCGGCGCTGGTATTGGTCGTCGATCCGCCCCGATGGTTTGCCGCTGGAATACGTTGGTGATCCGCTGGAAAAACTGCTGGGCATTTTGTGGCCGCGCAAACGGTTCTGCCTCTAAAAGTATCGCACTGACCGCACGGTGTTCAGGTCCGCCACGCGGCTGTTGGTGATCCATAAATCTGCTGTTGAATTGGGGCTTATGGCGCGTCCGCGCGCAGGAACAATTGCCCGGATTTATGGCTTTGGCTACATTGTGACGGGCCTTGTCGCGCTGCTGCCGCTGTGGTGATCACTTATAGTGATCATGCCACGCCACAATCGGTGTAACTGACGTAGGATGACGGGCTGCGCGCGTTGGTTTTTCAGGCGGGTGACGTTCCCCAAGCATGGCCCTACGGCGAATTGCGCGATCAGGCGCGGGGGCGATTTGACAATTCTGCGTCTAAAATCTTATCCAACCGCACGGTTGATACTG
>JAGGNB010000007.1 GCA_017886375.1 Octadecabacter sp. | reverse complement strand
CACAGCCGCGTCAGGATCGGGCGCAACCGGGATGAATAAACCAACGTCCAGCCCAGCATCTGCCGCAGCGTCCGCCGCCGCAACCGCAACATCTGACACACCTGCTGCTGCCCCAGCGGCTGCCAAAGCCGCCAAGCCTGCAGCAAAAACCACTGCGGCCAAAGCCGCCCCTGCAACACCAAAAGCCGCCAAAGCGCCCGCAGCCAAAGCCGCAAAAGCACCAGTAGCCAAAGCCGCCAAAGCGCCCGCGGCCAAAGCCGCAAAAGCGCCAGCAGCCAAAGCCGCGTCCGTCGCAGCAGACGGCAAGCCTGCGACACTGACAGCGGCACGCGCAAGCGGGGCCGATGACCTCAAACTGCTAAAGGGTGTTGGTCCGGCGCTCGAAAAGACCCTGAACGAATTGGGCTTTTATCACTTTGATCAGGTCGCCGCATGGCGCAAGGCCGAAGTCGAATGGGTCGACAGCCGCCTCAAGTTCAAGGGCCGGATCGTGCGTGACGAATGGATCAAACAGGCGAAAACTTTGGCAAAGGGCGGGGAAACCGAATTCTCCAAACGCTCCAAAAAGTAACGCGACTAAGATATATTTCGACCAAAGGCCCGCCTGATGTACAGTGCGGGCCTTTTCTTTTGCGTCCCGCTCTTTTCTTCTGATCGGGCACACGCCACAAACACCCCATGGAAAATCGACCAGATCAAGACACCGCCCGCCTCGGCCGACAAGCCGCCATCGTCATTGCATGCGCTGGATTGCTCAGCATTTTTGCGCCGCAATTGACCCGCGCCCTCGGCGCACCGGCGCGTGTTGAAATGCTGTTCTACCTGATCTCGCTTGCTGCGTTCATTTGGTCACTGGTGGTGACATGGAAGCTGTGGCAAAAGACCCGTGATAAATGATGCTTTGCTAATGACGGAAGGGGCCCATGATGCTCGCTGATAAAGACCGCATTTTTACCAACCTTTACGGGATGCATGACCGCACGCTGAAAGGCGCGCAGGCACGTGGCCATTGGGATGGCACAGCTGGCATCATCAAAAAGGGCGGCGCTTGGATTGTTGACCAGATGAAGGCATCCGGCCTGCGTGGTCGCGGTGGTGCGGGTTTCCCGACGGGCCTAAAATGGTCGTTCATGCCGAAAGAATCTGACGGTCGCCCAAGCTATCTGGTGGTCAACGCCGACGAATCCGAACCGGGTACGTGTAAAGACCGCGAAATCATGCGTCACGATCCGCATACCCTGATTGAGGGTTGCCTGATTGCGTCCTTCGCGATGAACGCAAACGCCTGCTACATCTACATCCGCGGCGAATACATCCGCGAAAAAGAAGCGCTGCAAGCGGCGATTGACGAATGTTACGACGCTGGCTTGGTCGGCAAAAACGCGTGCAAATCCGGCTGGGATTTTGACATCTACCTGCACCACGGGGCAGGGGCTTATATCTGCGGTGAAGAAACCGCGTTGCTCGAATCTCTTGAAGGCAAAAAGGGCATGCCACGGATGAAGCCGCCGTTTCCGGCTGGCGCGGGTCTGTATGGCTGCCCGACCACCGTAAACAATGTCGAATCGATCGCGACAGTGCCGACCATTCTGCGCCGTGGTCCCGATTGGTTCGCAGGCTTTGGTCGCCCCAACAACTCGGGCACCAAACTTTATGCGATCAGCGGCCACGTGAACAATCCCTGTGTCGTTGAAGAATCGATGTCCATTCCGTTCGAAGAACTGATCGAAAAGCATTGCGGTGGCGTTCGTGGTGGCTGGGACAATCTCAAGGCCGTGATCCCCGGTGGATCGTCCGTACCCATGGTGCGCGGCGAAAACATGCGCGACGCGATCATGGATTTTGACGGGCTTAAGGAAAAAGGGTCCAGCTTGGGCACCGCCGCCGTCATCGTGATGGATAAAAACACCGACGTGATCAAAGCGATCTGGCGGTTGAGCAAATTTTACAAACACGAATCCTGTGGCCAGTGCACCCCGTGCCGCGAAGGCACCGGCTGGATGATGCGCGTCATGGACCGTCTGGTCAAAGGCGACGCCGACGTCGAGGAAATTGACATGCTGCTGGATGTGACAAAACAGGTCGAAGGCCACACAATTTGCGCGCTCGGCGACGCCGCAGCCTGGCCGATCCAAGGCTTGATCAAGAATTTCAGGGGCGAAATCGAAGACCGTATTGCCCACAAACGGGGTCCCGTCGCGGCTGAGTGATGCGCGACAGCGCGACTCCGCGCTATCGGGCGCGCGCTGATGCAGGTGGACGGGCGTATTAATCTTTCCTAGATTGGCGCGAACACAACGCAGAGCTTGGACATGTTTGATTTTTATGACTTCTTTGGCCCCCACGGGATGGAGGGCGGCAGACGCGTCCGCGTCATTGCCGCAATAATTGGCGCTATCGTTGGCGCAGCCATCGGCTGGCTGGCCGCTCTAATCGGTGAGGCATCGACATTGGCGACCGTCGGTTATGCAATTGTTGGCGCAGTAGCAGGCGGCGCGTTCTGTGCTATTTTTGCGATCTTAACGCTTGTTGCGGCTGTGATCCTCCTTGTCGTTGTGGGCATTGTGGTCTGGGAATACTTCAAGGTTGCGGGCTGATGCACCTCGCCGAACTCAACATTGGCCGTCTTCTCGCCCCCACGGATGATCTGCGCGTCAAAGAATTCATGGACAACCTTGATCGTATCAATGGCCTTGGAAAACGCATGCCCGGATTCGTCTGGATGTCTGAGGGTGCGACCGAGGGCGCGGGCAACACCGAAAACGCGATTGGCGACGATCCGCAACTGGTGTTCAACCTCACCGTTTGGGAAGACCTGCCAAGCCTTGAAGCGTTCGTGTACAAAACCATCCATGCCAAATTCATGGACCGCAAAGCCGAATGGTTTGAGGTTCTGGGTGAGCAGCATTTCGTCATGTGGTGGATTGAGGAGGGTCAATTGCCGACCCGCGAAGACGCGCTCGCGCGCCTTGATGACCTGCGCGAAAACGGACCCAGCGCGCGTGCGTTTGGCTGGGACTGGATTCGCGCCAAATCGCCCAAAACGTAAACAAATCGTTACGACGAAATTTTGTACAAACCATGCATGCTGGGGTCAAAGTTTTGTACAAAACCGCTAAAACCCGCCCAAATAGGCGATAACACAACCGTGCTATTGAATAGCAGCGTCGCCTGTCCGACATCTTATCCAACCGCTGAGACCTCTCAGTTTGTTTTGGAGACCTGTGTAATGACGACCCTAAAAACGACACTCACCGCAGCCGTGTTTGGCTTGACGATGACAGCAACAACCGCGACGGCAAATCCCGCCAATGTGGAACGTGTCACCGAAGGCCTGATCGCCACAGGCATGGCCTACGAACTCGGCGAAAAATGCGACGGCGTCAGCGCCCGCCTGCTGCGCGGCCTGAACTTTTTGTACGGCTTAAAGTCGCATTTGCAGGACCTTGGCTATTCCAACGCTGAAATCGACGCCTTCGTTGATGACCGCGCAGAGAAAGACAGACTTGAGGCGATTGCCCGCGCGCGCCTTGCGTCATTGGGTGTTCGCACTGACGACGCGGCGACCTATTGCGCGGTTGCACGATCCCAAATCGCGCAAGATACACAGGTGGGACGCTTGCTGCGCTAGGCAAGGCATTCCTTATTTCTTTAGGCTCGGGCGGGGGTTAACACCTCTGCCCGCGTCGTTTTGTGCATCGAATTCCAGTGCCTTTTCGTAGGTTTCGGGCTGGCAAACCGCCACGCGTCGCGGTAGAACGCAGACGAATAGGCGGTCCTGTGCTTTGGGCCCGCTTGGTGGATAAGCCATACGGGAACAGGGAACACGCCCCATGTCTGATGCGAACCCCGATCTGCGCAAGATCATCATTGACGACCGCGAAGTCGAAGTGTCGGGCGCTATGACGCTGATACAGGCGTGCGAAGAAGCCGGTATTGAAATCCCGCGGTTTTGTTATCACGAACGACTGAGCATCGCCGGCAACTGTCGCATGTGTCTGGTCGAAGTGGTGGGCGGCCCGCCGAAACCTGCCGCGTCATGTGCGATGCAGGTCAAGGATTTGCGCCCCGGTCCCGAAGGCCAACCCCCTGTTGTTAAAACAAATTCTCCGATGGTGAAGAAAGCACGCGAAGGCGTGATGGAATTTCTGCTGATCAACCACCCGCTGGATTGCCCGATTTGCGACCAAGGTGGTGAGTGTGATTTGCAAGACCAAGCGATGGCCTACGGCGTCGATTTTTCGCGCTACCGCGAAGCCAAACGCGCGTCCGATCACCTTGATCTCGGCCCGCTGGTTGAAACCCATATGACGCGCTGCATTTCCTGCACGCGCTGCGTGCGCTTCACCACCGAAGTCGCGGGAATTTCGCAGATGGGCCAAACTGGCCGCGGCGAAGATTCGGAAATCACCAGCTATCTGGGTGAAACGCTGGACAGTAATATGCAGGGCAACATCATTGATTTGTGCCCCGTTGGCGCATTGGTGTCCAAGCCCTACGCGTTCACCGCCCGCCCTTGGGAATTGACCAAGACCGAAAGCATTGATGTGATGGACGCCCTTGGTGCCAACATCCGTGTCGACACGAAGGGTCGCGAAGTCATGCGGCTTTTGCCGCGCAACCATGACGGCGTGAACGAAGAATGGATTTCCGACAAGACACGTTTCGTCTGGGACGGTCTGCGTCGCCAGCGTTTGGACACCCCTTATATCCGTGAAAACGGCAAGCTGCGCAAAGCGGGTTGGGACGAAGCGCTCAAGGCTGTGGCCGCCGCGATGACTGGCAAAAAGGTTGCAGGATTGGTCGGCGATTTGGCCAGCACCGAGGCAGCATTTTCGCTCAAGCAATTGATCGAAGGGCAAGGTGGTGTCGTTGAGTGCCGCGTCGATAATGCCAAACTGCCGCGCGGTAATCGTTCTGGTTATGTGGGCAATGCTGCGATTGAAGATATCGACAGCGCAGAGATGATCCTGCTGATTGGCACCAATCCGGCGATTGAATCGCCGGTGTTGAACGCCCGTATCCGCAAGGCTTGGCTGAATGGTGCGAAGGTAGCGGTTGTCGGCGAAGCAATTGATTTATCATACGATTACACCCACATCGGAACGGATCGTGATGCTTTGGCGCAGTTGGCCAAGATGGATCATTCTGACAAAGAAGGTGTTGCTGGCCTGATGATCGTCGGCATGGGCGCGTTGACCGAAGCAGACGGTTCTGCCGTCTTGGGCACTGCGATGCAAATGGCCGAGGCCGGATCGTCCAAGATGCTGGTTCTGCACACCGCCGCTGGTCGGGTTGGTGCGATGGATGTGGATGCAACGAATGCGGACGGCATGAAGGCGGTTGAAGCCGCTGACGTCATCTACAACATGGGCGCTGATGAGATCGACATCGCCCCGCGCTCAAGTAGCGAAGCGGTAGCGCATGAAAAAGATGGCCCGTTCGTGATCTACCAAGGAAGCCACGGTGATCGTGGCGCCCACCGTGCCGATATCATTCTTCCGGCCGCTGCCTATACCGAAGAAAACGCACTGTTTGTGAACACCGAAGGTCGTCCACAACTGGCGATGCGGGCAAGCTTTGCCCCTGGCGAAGCCAAGGAAAATTGGGCCATTCTGCGGGCATTGTCCGCCGAAATGGGTGCCAAGCAGGACTGGGACAGCCTTGCAGGGTTGCGCCAAGCGCTTGTCGCCGCGCATCCGCATCTGGCGGATATCGATGTCGTGGCGCAAAATGACTGGAAAGCCGTTAAGGCGGGCAAGCTCGGTAAGGCGACGTTCAAAACTGCAGTCACTGATTTTTACCTGACCAATCCGATTGCGCGGGCATCCCAATTGATGGCCGAGTTGAGCGGGAATGCCAAAAAGCGGGCGAAGGCGCCCATCGCGGCAGAGTAGATATGCGCGCCGCTATCATAGCATTCACAGCGCTTGCCGCATGTGGAACCACTGCGACCGCGCCGACGGGTGCGATCCGCTATGACGGTATCGAAACCCGCTTGCTAGACGGTGATTTGGTGAATTTTCATGTGAAAGTGGCGAACGCGACTGCGGCGCAGGATGTTACGGATTACGCGGAGTGTGCTGCGGCGCAGTATGCATTGATCAGGGGCTACGGGTTCGCGCGAAATGTGCGCACCCTCGTGGACGAAGAAGGTGGTATTTGGGCAGGGGATGCGGTTTATACCATCTCGTCGGCTTTGCCACGTGGACTAAGAACGATAGACGCGGAAGTGACGGTTGCCGAATGTGCGCGCCGATCTATCCCAACGGTCTGAGGGCCAAGGGGCTAAGGGAATGAATATGGTCGAATTTTTCACCAACACCAATCTTGGGATCATCCTGTTGATCCTCGGACAATGTCTGTTGATCCTGGTGCCGCTTTTGGTGGCCTTGGCGTTCCTGATGTACGCCGACCGCAAAGTCTGGGCCGCCGTACAGATGCGCAAAGGCCCGAACGTGGTTGGTGTGTTTGGCCTACTTCAATCGTTTGCGGATTTCATCAAGTATATCGTCAAAGAGGTCGTCGTGCCTGCGGGCGCTGACAAGGCGGTGTTTTTCTTGGCGCCGATGATTTCGTTTTCACTGGCCGTGGTTGCGTGGTCGGTTATTCCGTTCAACGACGGCTGGGTGTTGGCTGATATCAACGTCGCGGTTTTGTTTATTTTCGCGGTGTCATCGCTTGAGGTTTACGGCGTGATTATGGGCGGCTGGGCCAGCAACTCAAAGTACCCGTTCTTGGGGTCGCTGCGATCTGCAGCGCAGATGATTTCTTACGAAGTGTCGCTTGGGTTGATCATCATTGGTGTGATCATCACGACCGGATCGCTAAACTTTGGCGATATTGTTGCTGCGCAAAGTGGCGACTTGGGCCTGCTGAACTGGTACTTCATCCCGCATTTCCCGATGATGATCTTGTTCTTTATCAGCGCTTTGGCGGAAACCAACCGCCCACCGTTCGATCTGCCAGAAGCTGAATCTGAACTGGTTGCGGGCTATCAGGTTGAATATTCATCCACGCCGTTCTTGTTGTTCATGATCGGTGAATTGTTGGCCGTCGTGCTGATGTGCGCGCTGGTGTCGCTGATGTTCCTTGGTGGTTGGTTGTCACCTTTGCCGTTCCTGCCGGACGGTATTGGCTGGCTGATCCTGAAGATGGCATTGGTGTTCTTCCTCTTCGCCATGGTGAAGGCGATCACGCCACGCTACCGCTATGACCAACTGATGCGCGTTGGCTGGAAAGTCTTCTTGCCACTATCGCTATTCTGGGTCGTGTTGGTGGCATTCCTTGCAAAATTTGAAGTGTTCGGCGGCTTTTGGGCCCGCTGGGCAGTGGGAGGCTGAAATGACTCAAATCGATTACACCCGCGCTGCGAAGTATTTTCTATTGGCAGATTTTGCCAAGGGTTTCCGCCTTGGGTTCAAATACTTCTTCGCGCCAAAGGCGACGCTGAACTATCCCCATGAAAAGGGCCCGCTGAGCCCGCGTTTTCGCGGCGAACATGCGTTGCGCCGCTATCCAAATGGCGAAGAACGTTGCATTGCCTGTAAATTGTGTGAGGCGGTGTGCCCCGCCCAAGCGATCACCATCGATGCCGAACCACGCGATGACGGGTCGCGCCGCACGACGCGTTATGACATCGACATGACCAAATGCATCTACTGCGGTTTCTGCCAAGAAGCCTGTCCGGTGGACGCAATTGTGGAAGGCCCTAATTTTGAATTCTCCACGGAAACCCGTGAAGAATTGTATTACGACAAAGAAAAACTGCTTGATAACGGCGACCGGTGGGAAGCCGAAATCGCCCGCAATCTTGAAATGGATGCACCGTACCGATGAGCGATCAAAACAACCCCTTTGATGCATGGATGAAGGCCGGTCAGGACTGGGCAAAGGGCGTGAGCCCTGAATTTGCCGATGTCATGAAGGAGTCCATGAAGGGGGTCGAAGACCTGTTTCCGACGATGTCCAAGGAATTGATGGAACAGTTTTTGGGCAAAGGCGCCAACCCTGATGCGCTGGACGCCAAGACCAAACTGTTGTTGACGCTTCAGGGCCTGACCATTCAGGGCGGCCTTGCACAAGGGATGATGGCTGAACCGCAGATCAGATTGACGGTGCGCCATGCGTTAGAAGCAGGCGCGACCCACAAAGAAGTGAGCGAAACAATCGCGATGGCTGGCATGTTTGGCGGCGCACCGGCGATGACCAAGGCGATGGAATTGGCCAAGGCCGTTTTCGACAAAGACGTCGCACAGAAGGAAAAAGACACATGACCCCAGTAGTGATTGCCTTTTACGCCTTCGCGGTGACGACGATTGGCGGCGGTCTGATGACCGTGCTGGCGCGCAACCCTGTGCATTCGGTGCTGTGGCTGATCCTTGCATTCCTGTCGTCGGCAGGCCTGTTTGTGCTGCTCGGTGCGGAATTTGTCGCGATGCTGTTGATCATCGTCTATGTCGGCGCGGTCGCTGTGTTGTTCTTGTTCGTTGTCATGATGCTTGACGTGGATTTCGCCGAACTCAAGGCTGAGATGGCCCGCTACATGCCGCTCGCCCTGCTGATCGGCGTTGTTTTGTTGATGCAACTGGCGCTGGCATTCGGCGTTTGGGACTATTCGGACGGGTTTGAAACCCGCCTCGCGCAACCGATCATGGACGTTGAAAACACCAAACAGCTTGGCTTGGTGCTCTATGATGATTATTTCCTGATCTTCCAGCTTTCGGGTCTGATCCTGTTGGTCGCGATGATCGGGGCGATCGTGCTGACCCTGCGCCACCGCACGGATGTCAAACGCCAGAACGTCATGGTGCAGATGTCACGCGATCCGGCCAAACAGATGGAACTCAAAGACGTGAAACCGGGGCAGGGGCTGTAATTATGATCGGACTTGAACATTATCTAACGGTCGCGGCCGCCCTCTTTGTTATCGGCATTTTCGGGCTTTTCCTAAACCGCAAGAACGTGATCATCCTGCTGATGAGCATCGAATTGATGCTGCTCGCGGTGAACATCAATTTTGTGGCGTTTTCCAGTTATCTTGGAGACCTCGCGGGGCAGGTGTTTACCCTGTTCGTGCTGACGGTCGCTGCGGCAGAAGCCGCCATCGGTCTTGCGATCCTTGTATGTTTCTTCCGCAACCGCGGGACGATTGACGTCGAAGACGTCAACGTCATGAAAGGCTAAGACCCATGGAAACCATCATTCTTTTCGCCCCGCTGGTCGGTGCCATTGTCGCCGGCTTTGGCTGGAAAATCATCGGTGAGGCGGCGGCGCAGTGGCTGACCACCGGCCTGTTGTTCCTCGCGGCGTTCCTGAGCTGGATCATCCTGCTGACGTTCGACGCCAGTGCCCATGAAAATGGCTATTACACGATTGAATTGATGCGTTGGATCCAATCGGGCACGCTGGACGCGTCGTGGGGCATCCGCATGGACCGCCTGACGGCGATCATGCTTGTGGTGATCAATACGGTTTCGGCCTTGGTTCACCTGTATTCGTTTGGCTACATGGCGCACGACGAAAACTTCGGCGAAGGCGTGGCGTATAAGGCGCGTTTCTTTGCTTATCTTTCGTTCTTTACCTTCGCGATGTTGATGCTGGTCACGGCCAACAACCTTGTGCAGATGTTCTTTGGGTGGGAAGGCGTTGGCGTCGCATCCTACCTGTTGATCGGCTTTTACTATAAAAAACCATCCGCCAATGCCGCTGCAATCAAGGCGTTCGTGGTGAACCGTGTGGGCGATTTTGGCTTTGCACTGGGCATCTTCGCGATCTTCTACCTGACCGGATCGATCAACTTTGATGTGATCTTTGCCGAGGCCCCTGCGCTGGCCGAAACCACGCTGACCTTCTTGTGGCGCGATTGGAACGCCGCCGAAGTAATCGCTGTGCTGTTGTTCATCGGCGCCATGGGTAAATCTGCGCAATTGTTCCTGCACACGTGGCTTCCGGATGCGATGGAAGGCCCGACCCCAGTGTCGGCTCTGATCCACGCCGCGACCATGGTGACAGCAGGTGTTTTCCTTGTCTGCCGCATGTCGCCGATTATGGAATTCGCGCCCTCGGCCACCACATTCATCGTCTATATCGGCGCATCTACGGCGTTTGTGGCGGCAACCATCGGTCTGGTTCAAAACGACATCAAACGCGTCATCGCCTATTCAACGATGTCGCAATTGGGCTACATGTTTGTGGCCGCGGGCCTTGGTGTCTATTCCGTGGCGATGTTCCACCTGCTGACACATGCGTTCTTTAAGGCGATGTTGTTCCTTGGCGCGGGGTCCGTGATCCACGGGATGCACCACGAACAAGACATGCGAAACTACGGCGGTTTGCGCCACAAACTGCCATGGACCTTCCGCGCGATGATGATCGGTACGCTGGCGATCACCGGATTTGGTATTCCATTGCTGTATATCGGGTTCCCCGTTGGTTTTGCGGGCTTCGTGTCCAAGGATGCGATCATTGAATCGGCTTATGCCGCTGGCGGTGGCTACGCATTCTGGATGCTGGTCGTGGCGGCGCTGTTCACCAGTTTCTACAGCTGGCGCCTGATGTTCCTGACGTTCTATGGCAAACCGCGCGGCGACAAGCATACGCACGAACATGCGCATGAATCGCCCAACGTGATGCTCGCGCCGCTGGCGATCCTGGCGATTGGTGCGGTCTTTGCCGGCATGTTGTTCTACAAGCCGTTCTTTGGAAATGCGAAATATGTCGGCCAATATTTTGGTGTGGCGTACGCGGAACAGGGCGCGCACGGCGATGAGGGCGACGCTGATCATGCCGTTGAGGCGGTCGAAAACCACGGTGACGAAACCACCAATGATGAGGCAAACGGCTACGACGCAGCCGAAGGCCAAGCAGAGGTTCACTACGCCTTTGCGGGCGAACCCGGTCAGGGCGCGATCTATGTGTCGCCTGACAATACCACCCTTGATGATGCGCATTCTGTCCCGATCTGGGTCAAGCTGTCGCCGTTTATCGCGATGGTTCTCGGATTTGCCACGGCGTGGTTGTTTTACATCCGCAGTCCACATTTGCCGCGTCAACTGGCGAAGCAGCAGGCGCCACTCTACAACTTCCTGCTCAACAAATGGTATTTTGATGAACTCTATGCGGCGATCTTCATCAAACCCGCCATGTGGTTGGGCAGGTTCCTGTGGAAGCGCGGCGATGGCAATGTCATCGACGGGGGCTTGAACGGAATCGCACTCGGGATCATTCCGATGCTGACCCGCCTCGCGGGGCGCGCGCAGTCCGGTTATGTCTTTACCTATGCGTTTGCCATGGTAATCGGCCTTGCGGTGATCCTCACCTACTTCACGATCACGGGGAACTATGAATAATGGATAACCTTCTTTCCATCACCACGTTCATCCCCGCGATTGCCGCTGGTATCCTTGCGCTGTTCTTGCGCGGCGATGATGAGGCCGCACAGCGCAATGCCAAATGGCTGGCTATGGCGGCGACTGCGATGACATTCGTCGTTTCGCTGTTCATTCTGATCGGGTTTAACCCGCAGGACACAGGGTTCCAGTTTGTCGAAGAACGCACATGGATCATGGGGCTGAACTACAAAATGGGCGTTGACGGGATTTCGATCCTGTTTGTGATGCTCACCACGTTCCTGATGCCCATCGTGATCGCATCGTGTTGGTCGGTGAACACCCGTGTCAAAGAATACATGATCGCGTTCTTGTTGCTGGAAACGCTGATGCTCGGCGTGTTCATGGCGCTGGATCTGGTCTTGTTCTACCTGTTCTTTGAGGCAGGATTGATCCCGATGTTCCTGATTATCGGCATCTGGGGCGGGGCGAACCGTGTCTATGCGTCGTTCAAATTCTTCCTTTATACCTTCCTCGGGTCGGTATTGATGCTGGTGGCGATGGTCGGCATGTATTCGGCGGCTGGCACGACAGACATTCCATCCTTGATGGGCTTCCCGTTTGGCACCGATGACTTCCCGATCCTAGGTATACAGATCGTTGGCGGCATGCAGACGCTGCTATGGCTGGCGTTCTTTGCATCCTTCGCGGTGAAAATGCCGATGTGGCCTGTCCACACATGGCTGCCTGACGCGCACGTTCAGGCCCCGACGGCGGGTTCTGTGGTGCTGGCGTCGATCCTGTTGAAGATGGGCGGCTACGGCTTCTTGCGCTTCTCGCTGCCGATGTTTCCTGTGGGTTCTGACGTAATGGCGCCGCTGGTGCTTTGGATGTCTGCGATAGCAATCGTCTACACCTCCCTTGTGGCGCTGGTGCAAGAGGACATGAAGAAGCTGATCGCTTATTCATCCGTGGCCCACATGGGTTTCGTGACCATGGGTATCTTTACGTTCAACCAACAGGGTCTGGACGGCGCGATCTTCCAGATGATTTCACACGGCTTTATCGCCGGCGCGTTGTTCCTGTGTGTTGGCGTAATTTATGACCGCATGCACACCCGCGACATTGACGCCTACGGTGGCCTTGTGAACCGCATGCCCGCCTACGCGATGATCTTTATGTTCTTCACCATGGCAAACGTCGGCCTTCCGGGCACGTCAGGTTTCGTAGGTGAATTCCTGACGCTTGTTGGCGTGTTCCAGGTCAACACGTGGGTCGCAGCGGTGGCCACGTCCGGCGTGATCTTGTCGGCGGCCTATGCGCTGTGGCTGTATCGCCGCGTCGTCATGGGGGACCTAATCAAGGAAAGCCTGAAAACCATCACCGACATGACGACACGCGAGCGTTGGATTTTTGCGCCGTTGGTTTTCATGACCCTGCTTTTGGGCATCTATCCCGCCCTTGTCACCGATATTATCGGGCCATCGGTCACCGCATTGGTTGGCCAAGTTGAAACTGCTCAGGCGGCATATGACGCCGCCACGCAAATGGCCCAGAACTAAGGAAACGACAGATGCTGTCCCAAGATCTGACCACCATCATGCCGGAAATCATCCTGTCGCTGTTTGCGATGGGCGCACTTCTGGCGGCGGTTTACACGGTGAAAGACAAAGCTGCGCCGCTGCTGGTCTGGATCACGTCCGGCCTGTTTGTCGCACTCGCATTCTGGATCGCCACTACGGGCGAGGGGACAACAACTGCGTTCTCTGGCATGTTCGTCGATGACGCATTCTCACGCTTTGCCAAGGTTGCCATACTGCTGGCCGCTGCCGCCGTGCTGGTGATGAGCCAGGATTACATGGCCAAACGCGATTTGTTGCGGTTCGAATACCCGATCCTGATTGCGCTGTCTGTTGTGGGCATGATGATGATGGTCTCTGCGGGCGATTTGATGTCGCTTTATATGGGGTTGGAACTGCAATCGCTGGCTTTGTACGTGGTCGCGTCCTTGCGTCGTGACAGCATCAAATCCACCGAGGCTGGCCTGAAGTATTTCGTGCTGGGCGCATTGTCGTCGGGTCTTTTGCTGTACGGCGCGTCGTTGACCTACGGGTTTGCAGGTACAACGTCATTTGCCGGAATTATTGAGGCGACAGACGGCGGCGTGTCCCTTGGCCTGTTGTTCGGCCTTGTGTTCATGACCACCGGTTTCGCGTTCAAAGTGTCAGCCGCGCCGTTTCATATGTGGACGCCGGATGTCTATGAGGGATCGCCAACACCGGTCACGGCGTTTTTCGCGACGGCCCCGAAAATTGCCGCGATGGCATTGTTTGCGCGGGTGATGCACGATGCGTTCGGTCGATCCGTTGACGACTGGCAGCAGATCGTCGCGTTCCTGTCGGTCCTGTCCATGTTTATCGGTGGCATTGCAGCCATCGGACAGACAGATATCAAACGCCTGATGGCCTATTCGTCAATTGCACACATGGGCTTTGCCCTGATGGGTCTTGCGGCAGGGACGGCGTTTGGCGTGCAGGCGATGCTGGTCTACCTCGTGATTTATGTGGCGATGAACATCGGCACCTTCGCGTTCATACTGTCGATGGAAAAGGACGGCATGCCCGTCACCAATATCGCGTCCTTGCAGATGTATTCCAAACGTGAGCCGCTCAAGGCGCTGGCGATGCTGATTTTGCTGTTCTCGCTGGCTGGTGTGCCGCCGATGCTTGGCTTCTTCGGTAAGTTCTACGTCCTGAAGGCGGCTTATGACGCGGGCCTTGGATGGCTTGCGGTGGCGGGCGTCGTGGCGTCAGTCATCGGTGCGTTCTATTATCTGCGCATCGTGTTCTTCATGTACTTCGGGTCCGAACAGGACGTCCAGTTGGACCGCAATGGATCGCCTGTTTTGTGGGGGTTCTTGGTGGCATCTGCTGCCGTGATGATCCTTGGCGTGGTTAACCTGTTTGGAATTGAACCGCTTGCCGAAGCCGCGTCGTTGGCTCTTGTCAATTAAAACTGCTGATTGGCCGGCTGGGGTCGGCCACCTCTCGTTTGACGAAGTCACGTCGACACTTGATGTCGCCCGTGAACAGGCAGCACAGCACCCAACTGCCACATGGTTTACCGCGACACGCCAAACGGCGTCACGCGGGCGCCGGGGTAGACCTTGGGTCGCCCCTGTGGGCAATTTTTACGGAACACTGTCGCTTCCCTGCAACGATCCTGAAATGGCGTCGCTGCGCAGCTTTGTGGCCGCCCTAGCCGTAGACGATGCGTTGCGCACGGTGATGGGGGATGGTCCGAAACTGGCGCTGAAATGGCCCAACGACGTGTTGCTGAATGGTGGCAAGGTTGCGGGCATCTTGCTGGAAAGCCTTGTGGTGCAGGGCCAGATGTGGGGCGTGGCCGTTGGAATTGGCGTGAACCTGATTGCGGCCCCCGACATGACCCAAGTTGAGGACGGCGCGGTCTATCCGGTGTCCGTTAAGGGTGAGTCCGGCGTCGACGTTACGCCCGATGGCTTCCTAAAACACCTCGCACCCGCGTTCGCGCTGTGGGATCGCCAATTGACCACATACGGCTTTGCCCCTATCCGCACAGCATGGTTGGCACGTGCCGCACGGCTTGGTGAAACGATTACCGCGCGTCTTCCAAACGAAAATGTAACCGGGCGCTTTGATACTGTCGACGAAAACGGCTATCTGGTGCTGAACACCGCCAAGGGACCGCGCAACATCGCGGCGGCGGATGTGTTTTTCTAGGAAGGGTGGCAAAGTGCTGCTGTGCATCGATACAGGAAATACCAACACCGTCTTCGCCCTTTGGGACGGGGATGAGTTCCTGTGCACATTTCGCTGCGCGACCGAATGGCAACGCACAGCGGATCAGTATTTCGTCTGGTGGAGCACGCTTTTGCACCACAACAAGATCGAGGCGGAAATAGATGAGGTGATCATCTCGTCCACCGTGCCGCGCGTTGTGTTCAACCTGCGTGTCATGTCGGATCGCTATTTCAATACCCGCCCCTATGTGATCGGCAAGCCCGACTGCTTGCTGCCCATTGCCCCACGTGTTGACGCGGGCACCCAAGTTGGCCCCGATCGTCTGGCAAACGCGACAGCCGCATTTGATCGCCACGGCGGTGATGTGGTGGTTGTCGATTTCGGCACCGCGACGAATTTTGATGTGGTCGCCCATGATGGCGCCTATGTCGGCGGGGTGATTGCCCCCGGTGTGAACCTCAGCCTTGAGGCGCTGCACCAAGCGGCAGCGGCACTGCCCCACGTTGATATTACCAAACCGCAGACCGTTATCGGAACAAACACCGTGGCCTGCATACAATCGGGTATTTTTTGGGGCTATGTCGGCCTGATCAATGGCCTGTGTGAACGGATAAAGGGCGAGTACGACCGCCCCATGAAAGTCGTAGGAACCGGAGGGCTGGCACCATTGTTTTCAAGTGGTTACGCCCTTTTTGACTGCATAGAAGATGACCTGACGATGCACGGACTGACCGTGATCCACAGGTATAACAAGGACCAAAATAACTAATATGAGCAAAGCTAGATTGATGTATCTCCCCCTCGGTGGCGCGGGCGAGATTGGTATGAATTGTTACGTTTACGGCTACGGCCCAGCGGACGCGGAACGACTGATTGTCGTTGATTTGGGGGTCACGTTCCCCGATATGGACGGCACACCGGGGGTTGATTTGATCCTGCCGGATATCTCGTGGCTTGCCGCGCGCAAAAGCCAGATTGAGGCGATTTTCATCACCCACGGCCATGAAGACCACGTCGGCGCTGTTGGCCATTTGTACGAACGCCTTGGCGCGCCGATTTATGCGCGTGCGTTTACCGCCAACCTTGCGCGGCGCAAAATGTCCGAACACGGGTTCTCTGACAAGACAGTGAAGACCGTGGGGAAATGGCCTGAAACCGTAAAGGTTGGCCCGTTTGAGGTTGGTTTTGTGCCGATTTCACACTCCATCCCCGAAAGCTCCGGTCTGGTGATTGACAGCAAAGGTGGGCGCATCATCCATACCGGCGATTTCAAGATTGATGTCGAACCCGGTATCGGTGAGCCGTTCGATTATGATCTTTGGGCATCACTGGGCAAAGACGGTGTCAAAGCGCTGGTCTGCGATTCCACCAATGTGTTTTCGCGCGAAGAAGGCCGTAGCGAATCCACCGTCGGCCCAGAGATCGAAAAGTTTCTGATCAACGCCAAAGGCATGGTTGCGGCGACAACATTCGCGTCCAACGTGTCGCGCGTGCGCACAATTGCGCTGGCCGCTGAACGTGCGGGTCGGTCTGTTTGTCTGTTGGGTCGTTCCATGCGCCGCATGGTCGAAGCCGCAACTGAAGTCGGCATTCTGAACGACTTTCCACATGTGATCCCACCAGAAGAGGTGGGCAATTTGCCGCGTGAAAACGTGTTGTTGTTGGTGACTGGATCGCAGGGTGAACGCCGCGCGGCGTCTGCACAGCTGGCCAATGGCAAGTACATGGGCATCACGATGAGAGAGGGCGACACGTTCCTGTTTTCATCCAAAACCATTCCCGGAAACGAGAAGGGCGTCATTCATATCATGAACCAATTCAGTGAGTTGGGTGTGGATGTGGTCGACGATTCCAGTGGCGGTATGTATCACGTGTCCGGCCACGCGAACCGCCCTGACTTGGACACCATGCGCGATCTGATCAAGCCACAAACGCTTATTCCGATGCACGGTGAACACCGCCACCTACGCGAACACGTCAATATTGGCGAAGCTGCTGGCGTGCAGGGTGTGTTGGCCGTCAACGGCATGATGGTTGATCTGTCCGGCAACAAGCCAAAAGTTGTCGAGCATATCGAGACAGGCCGCATGTATCTCGATGGATCGGTCAAAGTTGGCCAGTTTGACGGTGTGGTGCGCGACCGCATTCGCATGGCGCTGAATGGCCATGTGATCGTGACATTGATCATTGACGAAAACGGCGATCCAATGGGCGATCCGTGGTGCGAAATCATGGGTCTGCCAAAGCAGGGTCGTAATAATGCGCCTCTCGTGGATGTCCTCGAAGAAGACCTGAGCCAGTTCTTGGGTCGCGCCAATGATCGCACGTTGGCCGACGATGAAAAGCTCGAAAAAGAGCTGCGCACCATCGCGCGCAAGACAGCCTATAGTGAGATTGGCAAGAAGCCAGAAGTCACTGTGGTCATTTCGCGACTGGCCTAAATCAAGCCTAACGACGAAACACGAGAAACGAAAAAGGGCACCCGTTCGGGTGCCCTTTTTGTTTGTTAATTTAAGGGTTTAGTCGTCTTGGCGTTCATCAAAACTCAAAGTGATGAACGTTGGTGCGTCATCTCCCATCCCGACAACCTTGGGCCCACGATCATGGTTGTCGCGACCACCGCGATTGCGTCCACCGCGTGATCGATCACGGTTGGAGTTGTCTGTGTGATCCTGACGCGGTGCATCCCGTGTTGGTTCCGCTTTAGGTGGTTCAACCTTCTTTGGCTCCGCCTGTGGCTGTTCAACCTTTGGAGTTTCGACCACTTTGGCTTGAGCCGCTGGGATTTCGACCTTGGGTGTGTCCTGCTGCGCGGTGTCAGCCCGTGCGGTTTCTACCGGCGCAATTGCCACCTTTTCCGCATCAGGCTTACGACCACGACCGCCACGGGTCCGTGTCCGTTTTGGCTTGTCGTCGCTTGGTGCTGCGGCATCCACAGGTTTCGCCACCGGTGCCGCCGACGCCATGCCTGGCAATTCCATTCTAGGGATCGCCATTTCCACAAGCCGTTCAATATCATCGAAATTCTTCTGGTCGCGCGGTGTGCAAATCATGATCGTCGTACCCGTTTTGCCCGCCCGACCTGTGCGACCAATCCTGTGCACATAGTCTTCCGCGTGGCTGGGAACGTCGTAGTTAAACACGTGGCTTACGTTCGGAATATCGAGACCACGGGCCGCAACGTCGGATGCCACAAGAAAGCGCAGCGTTCCATCACGGAATTTCGCCAGTGTGCGCATCCGGTGTGACTGTTCCAGATCGCCGTGGATCGGGGACGCATCCAGACCAGCCTTTGTCATCGACTTGGCAACCGCATCGACGTCAATCTTGCGATTACAAAAGATGATGCCATTGCGGCAATCGGCGCCCTCACTGGCGATGATATCGCGCAGAAGCTTTTGTTTTTCACTGGCCTCAGAGGCCTTCTTGGAGCCTTTGAACATAATCACGCCCTGCGTAATCGTCTCGGACGTTGTTGCAGCGCGCGCGACTTCGATTTTGGCGGGGTTGGACAGGAATGTGTTGGTGATCCGCTCAATCTCGGGCGCCATCGTCGCAGAGAAGAACAGCGTCTGGCGGGTAAACGGGGTGAGCCCAAAAATGCGTTCGATATCAGGGATGAAACCCATATCGAGCATACGATCAGCCTCATCGACGACCATGATTTTCACGTCCGACAGGATCAGTTTGCCACGCTCAAAGTGGTCCAGAAGACGGCCGGGGGTGGCGATCAGAACGTCGACGCCGCGATCGATCAGGTTGTCTTGTTCTTTGAACGACACGCCACCAATCAACAACGCTTTGGTCAGCTTGGTGTATTTGGCATAAGTATCAAAGTTTTCAGCCACTTGCGCGGCCAATTCACGGGTCGGTGCCAGCACCAAAGACCGTGGCATGCGCGCGCGGGCGCGGCCACGTTTCAACATGGTGATCATCGGCAGCGTGAAGCCGGCGGTTTTGCCGGTGCCCGTTTGGGCAATACCCAGCACGTCGCGGCCTTCCAATGCGGGGGGAATCGCACCGGCTTGAATCGGGGTCGGCGTTGTGTAGCCGGTCTCTTCGACGGCCTTGAGGACCTTGGCGTCGAGTTTTAAGTCACTGAATTTAATCAAGTTAATCCTTTCGCGGAGTTTGCAGCCTAATTGCCGCAATCGTCACGCGGCCGGGCTGGCCATATTGCCTGCCCTTTGGGTGGCGAACACTTACGTCTGGGCCGCGCTAACGTCAAGTTAACTAAGGAGTTACCCTGCGGAGTGGTGGAGTTTGGGGGCATATCCGCCACGCAGAACGTCGATCATTGGTGGCGAGGTGAGGACGGTGACGCTGCCCGTGGGGCGCGATTTTGGCGTGCCGTAGCCTGACGGGCTGTAGGGCAGGGCCGCGTCTTTGGTTAAGAGGCTGATTTCAGTTGTTTTAATAAAGGTTCCGGCAGGCAGCGTGGTGGCGTCTGCGTGATGGGTTTGCAGGGCGCGCGCGCCGTGAACCGCGCGGGCCGCGTGCAGCACCGCATCCATCTGCGGCGCCTTTAAGCGAGCGCCCCAAGCATCTGAAAACGCGTTATAATTTGAACGACGACAATAGGCGCAGGGGCGGTGTCCGGCGGCCATTGCGACGGCTTCATCAAGGAAAAACAGTTCTGTCCAGTTGCGGCCCGTCATCACGTCACGTCGCCGTTCTTGCCAATCGAGTGTGCAGCAAATCCATGCGCGATGTTTCCACAATGCGGGCCCCATGACCTTGTCAGCGCTGTGCAGAATGCCGCGATTTCCGGTGAACATGCCGCGCATCGCCACGTCGGTGATTTGCCCGTCAGGTTGGACGCGGTTGCGCAATGTCACGGTGTTTTAACGGTTTTGTACAAAAGTCCGGCACCCTTGTGCATGGTTTGTACAAAATTGGGATCGCCCATCTTGGCGCTATAGGGCGCGGGCGTTTGTCATTATGGTCGTCTGCCATGTTTCTGGATCGGTCACGGCTTGCAGGGCGCCGCGCAGGGTGATGCGGCTGCCTTCTTCAAAGCCTGTCAAAGGGTCTGCCATTGTCACTTGCAAGGATGTGCCGTGTTCTGGCGATCCGCAAAACGGGCAGAACCCCATATCGGACACAAGAATGAAATCGGTGATGTCTGGCCCGTCGGTCAGCGGCACGATGAAGCCTGTGATGTCGAATTGTTCGATGCCGTTCTCAACGGCGGCGGGAAAGATTTTGCGCACTTCATAGGTCGTGTCGGTCACGATTTCTTCGACTGAGATTGCGGCCAGAAGATCCCATGATGCGGCCAAATCATCGGCCCAAACGGACCCTGCCGCCAGCGTTAGGGGGGCGGCGAGTGCGGCGAGCGAGACGGTGTTTTTCATCGGAACGATCCTTGGCCATTTATGTTTGGACAAAGATTATGAATTTTCGCCGCGTTGATCAATAATCCAAAGTCGGGTTCGGCGGTTTGTTGCAAGTCCGACTCTGGTGGGATTATTCGGCCATCATTTCCTTGGTCGCGGTCAGGTTGATGTCGGGGTAATCGCGCCCGACGCGGTCAATGTCCCATTGCAGGCGCGTCAGATAGACGGTGTCGCCGTCGCTGTCGGTTCCGATGTGCAGCTTGTTGGCGGTGATGAATTTTTCGACGGCCACTTTGTCACCGGAGACCCAGCGGGCTGAGGTGAATTGGGATTGCTCAAACCGCACGGGCAGGCCGTATTCCAGTTCGATCCGCGAGGCGAGAACTTCGAATTGTAGTGGACCGACGACGCCGACAATAAAGCCGGACCCGAAGGAGGGTTTAAACACTTTGGCAGCGCCTTCTTCGGCGAATTGCATCAGCGCTTTTTCGAGGTGTTTGGATTTCAATGGATCGCCTGATCGCACGCCTTGTAACAGTTCGGGTGCAAAGCTTGGGATGCCTTTGACGTTGAGGATTTCACCTTCGGTCAATGTGTCGCCGATGCGCAATTGACCGTGGTTGGGAATGCCGATGATGTCGCCAGCCCAAGCTTCTTCGGCGAGTTCGCGGTCTGACGCGAGGAACAGCACGGGGTTGGAAATCGCCATCTGTTTCTTGGTGCGCACATGGGTCAGTTTTTGCCCGCGGGTGAAGTGGCCCGATGCCATGCGCACGAACGCAACGCGGTCGCGGTGTTTGGGGTCCATATTGGCCTGAACCTTGAACACGAATCCGGTGACGTTCTTTTCTTCGGGCAGGATCGTGCGCGGCTGGGCGGTTTGTGGCTGGGGTTCGGGGCCGTATTGACTGATCCCTTCCATCAATTCGCGCACGCCAAATGAATTGATCGCAGAGCCGAACCAGATCGGGGTCATTGTCCCTTCGAGCACCGCCTTGGGGTCGAGTTTTGGCAGCAGTTCTTTCGCCATCTCGATTTCTTCACGAAACTGCGCCAGCAGGCGTTCTGGCACGTATTGTTCCCATTTCGGGTCGTCCAAGCCTTTGATTTCAACACTTGCGGCGACCGTATTTCGATCTGCGCGGTCCATAATATCAAGGCGGTCGCGCAGAATGTCGTAACAGCCGATGAAATCGCGGCCCGTGCCGATGGGCCAGCTGGCCGGTGTCACGTCGATGGCGAGGTTTTCTTGAATTTCGTCGATGATTTCAAAAGTATCGCGGCTTTCGCGGTCCATTTTGTTACAAAATGTCAGGATCGGCAGGTCGCGCAAGCGACAAACCTCAAACAGTTTGCGGGTTTGGGATTCCACGCCTTTGGCGCCGTCAATGACCATGACGGCGGCGTCCACGGCCGTGAGGGTGCGGTAGGTGTCTTCGGAAAAATCAGAGTGGCCAGGTGTGTCGACAAGATTGTAGCGGAAGTGTTTGTAATCAAACGACATTGCAGATGCGGATACGGAAATTCCGCGGTCCTTTTCCATCTGCATAAAGTCTGATCGCGTGCGCCGTGCCTCGCCTTTGGCGCGCACTTGGCCCGCCATCTGGATCGCCCCGCCAAACAGCAGGAACTTTTCCGTCAGGGTCGTCTTGCCAGCGTCGGGATGCGAGATGATCGCAAAGGTCCGGCGGCGGGCAATTTCAGCGGGGAGGTCTGGGCGATTTGTCATGACCCGCGCTATAGCGGGGGCAGCGGGTAAGGGCAATCGGGCGCTAGCTGGATGACGCGCGTTTCAACAGGGCGGCCACGTCGGGACGATTGGCGAGGCTTTCGGTGACTTCAAACGCCTGATGCAACGTGTCGAGGTGATCGGCCGCGCTGACGCCATCGGGCAGTGCCGCGCGGGTGCGCGCATCGACCAGCAGCGTTTCGGCGGCGATGCCTTCGGCGTAGATGATCTGGTGGTCATCAAACAGGATCTGGAAATAGTCCACAAAACCGCCGCGCTGTTGGTACACAGTCGTGCCATTGATCAGGTGCCGGACTTTGACCAGCACTTCGGATCGGCCAGCGCCAATGCAGTCTTCGCGTTGGTAGATGAACAGGCGGTGATCGGGGGAGAGGACCAGATCGCGGGTGTTAAATAGCGCACCTGCGGTGATGACCACGGGGGCGTAATCGCCCACGGCGCGCAATGTCGTGTTGCCGATCCAGCGGATTTGCTGTGGGCCTGCGTCGCGGGTCAGGACACGGTCGCCGACCTTGAGGTCTTCAATCGGAATCTGCGTGCCAGATGCCAGCGTGATGTTGGTGCCACGGGCGAAGCGCACGCAGGCGACATCAGCGAATTTTGCCGCCGCGGTTTCACGATCCGCCCCGACAAGGCGATAATCATATTCTGGGCGCAGGGTCGCCAAGGGCATCAGGTAAACCTCAGCCGCTTCATTGCCTTCGACTTCGACCCAGACCAGCGCTTCGTAGGTCGTGCTGTCAGGGGCCATCAAGGTGATGGTGCAGTCGAGATACAGTTGATTTCCAGGTGTCCCGATCTTTGTATCATCGGCGACGATGAAGGCTGTGCCATCGCATTTTTCGTATGTTAAGGCCTTGCGCGTGCGGTTCGGGGCGAGCTGGTAGACGTCATCAAGCACAAGGTCGTCTTTGAACGTCACGCCTTCGCCTTCGGCCACGCCATCGGTCACGACAAAATCGTTTGACGAGAAAACCGCGATGGTGTTGCGAGGGGTATGTGTCATGCTTCGCTATTCTATTCACTGGGGTGGTCTTTGCAAAGCTAACTACCCTCGAAATAGGGGGGAAATTCGTCAACGGTTGGTCTTTAGATGGGCGATTGTTAATTATCGGTTAAATCATGGGGTTTTTTGCCTCGTTTATGGGAGAATTACGGAATGGACATGGGCATCAAAGGCAAGCGGGCACTGGTTTGTGCGTCCTCAAAAGGGCTCGGGCGGGGCTGCGCTGAGGCGTTGGCCGCTGAGGGCGTCGATCTGGTCTTGAACGCGCGCGGGTCTGACGCATTGGAAGCCACGGCTGCCGCGATTCGCGCAGCACACGGTGTGGATGTCGTAACAGTTGCGGCCGATATAACGACGCCGGCAGGTCGAGAGGCTGTTTTAGCAGCGGCGCAAGGCGTTGATATCTTGGTGACAAATGCGGGCGGCCCGCCGCCGGGAACATGGTCGGACTGGGATCGCGACGATTTTATTGCCGCCTTGGACGCCAATATGCTGACGCCGATTGCTTTGATGCAAGCCTTGATGCCAGCGATGATTGATCGCGGCTGGGGGCGTGTGGTGAACATCACGTCGGGGTCAGTCAAGGCGCCGATCCCCGCATTGGGGCTGTCCAATACCGCCCGCACAGGTCTGACAGGATTTGTCGCCGGAACGTCGCGGCAGGTGGCTGGGTCCGGTGTGACGATCAACAACCTTTTGCCCGGGATCCACGCGACCGACCGCGCGATCCAATTGGACACGGGTGTCAGCACGGCGCAGGGCATTTCAATGGAACAAGCCAAAGTGAACCGCTCTGCGACGATCCCTGCGGGACGCTACGGAACGGCGCAAGAATTTGGCGCGGCCTGTGCGTTTTTGTGTTCGGCCCATGCGGGGTTCATTGTCGGGCAGAACCTGTTGTTGGATGGTGGCGCGGTGAACGCGACGCTTTAGGGCCTGCGGCGCGGCTTGGTCTGACGATCTGGTCGCGCAACATGCTGGTATGATGTGCCCGCACGCCTTGCTCTCTGTGGGGTGCGTTGTTATCTGCGATCTATACCCGATATTTTCGGTAAGGATTAAGGGCCTGCAATTTTGAGCGACACTTCCCCCCTGCAACCGCGTCTAGAAATTCGCAACTTGGTACGCAGCTTTGGCGGGCACCGGGTTGTTGATGATGTGTCGCTGTCGATCATGCCGGGGCAGGTGACCTGTTTGCTGGGGCCATCAGGTTGCGGCAAATCCACAACATTGCGAATGATTGCAGGCATTGAAAAACAGGATGCAGGGTCGATCTGGGCGGACGGCGCATTGGTGTGCGACGGCGTGTTCCGCGTCCCGCCAGAGGGGCGCGCAACAGGCCTGATGTTTCAGGATTTCGCGCTGTTTCCACATTTGAGCGTGGCAGGCAATGTCGCCTACGGGCTGTCGGGGCGTGCGTCCAAGACACGCGGGCGGGTCAAAGAACTGCTGGAACGTGTCGGCATGCTGGCACACATTGACCGCTATCCACATGAGCTTTCGGGGGGCGAGCAACAGCGCGTCGCACTTGCCCGCGCGCTTGCGCCGCGGCCCAAAATCATGCTGATGGATGAACCGTTTTCGGGCCTTGATGACCGTCTGCGCGATGAAATCCGCGATGAAACGCTGGACGTGCTAAAGGCCGAAGGCACTGCCGTTTTGCTGGTCACCCATGAACCGGGCGAAGCGATGCGGATGGCCGATGAAATCGCACTGATGCGCGACGGTAAGATCGTCCAGATGGGCGCGCCCTATAATATATACAATACGCCAGTCGACAAAGAAGCCGCTGGTTTCTTTAGCGATATCAACACCGTGCCTGCACATGTCCACGGCGCATTGGCCGCCACGCAGTTTGGTCAATTCCTTGTGCCCGGTGTGGCGGATGGCACGGCCGTGGACATCGTGATCCGGCCACAGCATTTGAAGATCGACTTTGATCGCGCGGGCAAGGGGCCGAATGCGACCATAGCCGACGGCACGCCTGCGCGGGGCACGGTCAAGCGGGCGCGGTTTATGGGGATCGAAAGTCTGGTGGAATTCACCCTCGATGATGGCAGCGAGATGAAGGCGGTCATTCCGTCGGTGTTCTTGCCCAAAAAAGGCACGGTCCTATGGCTGATGATCCGGCGCGACAAGTGTTTCATCTTCCCGCGCTCTGCCTGATTGATAATCACGCAGGCGTTTGCCTTTTTCTTCTACAAACAAACTCGGCAAGATTCGCAGTGACGTGATTTCGTCGATGCGCAGGTCGTCGAATTTGCGGCTGGTGTCGCACCACACCACGCAGGTCCACAGGCGGCCCCAGTAATCCAGTTGCAGCGGGCGCACCGTCCGGTCGCGTGCGCCAGTGCTGAGCAATAGTTTTTGCCGTGCGCGTATGGCGCTGCGGATTTTTGGCAGGTGCTGGAAGCCGCGCGCGGCATCGGCGAACGGATAGACCGCAAGGGCCTTGGGCGCGTTGACTTCTGGCAGCACCCCGTCGAGTTTTGTTGCCAGACTGGACGCGGCGGCAGCCAGATCGGGGTCATGGGATTGGCGCATCGCGGCGAGGCCGATATGCAATGCTTCGAGTTCGGCCATGGACAGGTTTAGCGGCGGCAAGGTGATGGCGGCGGTGATGCGATACCCTGTGCCGCGCTCACCCTCAACGGGGACGCCGGATTTGGCCAGCGTTTCCATATCGCGGTAAATCGTGCGCAAGGAGACGTCCATCGCAACCGCGAGATCAGCGGCGCGGTGCAAGTCCCCGCTGCGCAGGTGGCGAATCAGGGTCATCAATCGGTCAGCGCGGCGCATGTGGGTCCTCCTGTTGGGATAGTTTATGACAAAAACCTGTCAGTTGCCAGAATAGTGGCACAACATACGGCAAACCCTTGCGGATTAGGGGTGGATACAGGCGATTTGGCCTTTCAAAACATCCACAGCGCCACTACGTCTATGTCTTGAAATGCTAATGCGGGCCAGATCGCCCCTTTTCTGGAGATAAAACATGCTCAACAATATCGGTCTTCCGGGCCTCCTTTTGATCGCTGTCGTGGTGCTGGTCCTGTTCGGGCGCGGCAAAATTTCGTCCCTGATGGGTGAAGTCGGCAAAGGCATCACCGCGTTCAAAAAGGGCGTCGACGACAGCAGCAAAGAGATCGAAGAGACGATGTCTGATGATGTCAAAGACGTGACACCCGCCGACGAAGACACAAAAGTTTAACTCTGACCAATCGGGAGACGGCGGATGCCTAATCTTAGCTGGATGGAGATGTTGGTTGTCGGGATCGTGGCGTTGATCGTCATCGGGCCCAAGGACCTGCCGGGAATGTTCCGACAGGTCGGACAATTTGTTGGTAAGGCAAAAGGCATGGCGCGGGAGTTTTCCAGCGCGATGAATGCTGCTGCAGACGAATCAGGTATCAACGAAATCAACAAAACCATCAAAGCCGCGGCGAACCCTAAAAAGTTCGGTGTCGATAAAATCCGCGAAGCGTCCCAAGGGGCGGTGAAATCGACCCTAAAGGCCGGTGGTGAGACCGAGGCGTTGAAGACCAAGCTGTCCGCAGAGCGCACTGCAACCGCTGAGAAGCTTAACAAAGCGATGGCGAAGGCCGCTGAAGACCGGATTGCGGCTGAGAAGGCGGATGCGACGGCTAAAGCGGCACCTGAGACGGCGCCCAAAGCTGCGCCAAAGAAAGCGACGCCGAAAAAGGCAGCAGCAAAAAAGGCCGCGCCGAAAAAGGCCGCCACCAAGGCCCCCGTTAAAGCCCCCGTCAAAGCCAAGTCGCCTGCGAAGGACGCCAAATGAGCGAGTCTGACAACACCGACGACGGCATGGAAGACAGCGCTGCGCCGTTGATCGAACATCTGGCCGAACTGCGGACCCGACTGATCCGCGCGGTGCTGGCGTTCATCGTTGGCATCGTGATCATCTTCACCGTGGCCGAGCCGATTTTGCAATTTTTGCTAGGGCCGATTGAAGCTGCGTTGCGCGAATTGGGTGATCCGTCGCCGACCATGCAATACACGTCACCGCAAGAATACCTGTTCACCTTGTTCCGCATTTCAATGGTGTTCGGCTTTGCGCTGGCGTTTCCGGTCATCGGGTTCCAGTTGTGGCGGTTTGTGGCACCGGGACTTTATTCCAAGGAAAAAGGTGCGTTTCTGCCGTTTCTGATCGCGTCGCCGGTGATGTTCCTGCTCGGCGCATCGTTTGCGCATTTCGTCGTCACCCCGTTGGCGATGGCGTTCTTTCTTGGCTTTGCGGACGTGCCGTCGATCATTGCCGATTTGATGGCAAACGTGATTGGATCTGACGTACCCGGTGCGGCGGACTTGCCGGTGGCGGACGACGGAATTCGCATCACGTTCTTTGGTAAGGTCAACGAAAGCCTTGATATCACGCTCAAATTCATCATGGCGTTCGGGATGTGTTTCCAGCTGCCTGTGTTGCTGACGCTCATGGGCAAGGCCGGATTGGTCAGCGCCGAGGGCCTGCGCAATATGCGTAAATATGCGGTCGTGGGTATCTTGCTGCTTGCTGCTGTGGTGACGCCGCCTGATATCATTACACAGGTGATCTTGTTCGTTGTGGTCTATGGGCTTTACGAAATCTCCATTCAATTGGTCAAGCGGGTCGAGAGACGGCGCGAAGCCAAATTGCGGGCCGAAGGGCTTTGGTTTGAAGATGACGAAGACGACGATCTGGCCGAGGAAGAGGCCGACAAGTGAGTGATGAGGTTTTAGGACGGATCGCGGCGGCGCTGGAACGATTGGCACCAGCCCCCGCGGCCGCCCCAAATTTTGCCGCGACAGCCTATGTCTGGCATGCTGATCCGGATCACTTGCAGCCGGTTGAAACCGTCAATCGCGTGGACCTGTCGTTGCTTTTGGGCATCAACCGCGCGCGCGACACGTTGCATGCAAACACCGTACAATTCGCCAAAGGATTGCCCGCCAACAACGCCCTTTTGTGGGGCGCGCGCGGCATGGGAAAATCGTCGCTAGTCAAGGCGATACACGGCGAGGTTCAGGCAACACACGAGGCCCTGAAGATGGTCGAGGTGCAACGCGAAGACCTGCCCAGTATTGGCCGCTGTCTGGCGCTTTTGCGCGGGCGGCCCGAGCGGTTCATCATGTTCTGTGACGATCTGAGTTTTGGGCACGACGACGCGCATTACAAATCGCTCAAGGCGGTTCTGGATGGGGGCATCGAAGGGCGGCCCGAAAATGTCGTGCTTTATGCCACATCAAACCGCCGCCATTTGATGCCGCGCGACATGATTGAAAATGAACGTTCAACCGCCATCAGTCCGTCCGAAGCGGTTGAGGAAAAGGTGTCGCTGTCGGATCGGTTTGGTCTGTGGCTGGGGTTCCATCCCTGCGATCAGGACGAATATCTGGCGATGATCCGCGGCTATTGTGATGCCCACGGTGTGACCATTGCGGATGATGTTTTGCGCGCCGAAGCGATTGAATGGCAAGCGACGCGAGGATCAAGATCCGGTCGCGTCGCTTGGCAGTATTTCACCGACCTTGCGGGCCGGATGGGTGTCACGATCTAGCGATTAGATCACGGCAGGAAATCTGCCGGATCAACGCTTTCGAGCCCGTCACGAACCTCAAAATGCAAGAAGCTTGGCGATCCTGGCGCGACAGAGGCCATGGCTTGGCCTTGCGAGACGCTGTCGTCTTTGGACACTGTCAGATTGCTCACATTTACGTAGACCGTCAGGATGTTGCCAGTGTGACGCACCACAATGATCTGCGCGCCGTTGGTGTTTTGCGTGATTGCGGCGACGGTGCCGTCGGCGGCGGCCTTGACGGTGGTGCCAGCTGGCACACCGATGTCGATGCCTTCATTGCGGCCCGGATTATAAGCGCGGATGACGCTGCCCTGAACGGGGTAGATGAACGGTGCGCTGGTGGTGGCGGAGGATGGCGCTGTCGGCTGGCCGATGTCGGGTGCGGCAGGGGCTGCGGGCGCGGATTGTGGTGTGGCGTCAACTGACGGCAGCGCCACAATGGCACTTGGCGGTGTTGGCGTGCTTGATCCAACGCCGGGGCCTGTGGTTGCGGCGGGGCTGGGCGGTGTTGCCCCTGCCACGGGGATCATCAATTGCTGACCTTCGCGCACCATCAGGTCCGCGCCAAGGCCGTTCCAATCTGCCAAAGCAGCGACGGGCACGTCATACAAACGCGAGATCTGGAATGCGGTCTCGCCGCGTGCGACGCGGTGCAAACCCGGTTCGGGATTGGATTGTAGCGGTGCGGCAGCGGCGATTGGCGCCGTTGTCTGTTCACCGGCGCGGTCAATGGCGTCGGACGCAAGCGTTGAGACATTGACTGTTGGTGGCTGGATTGCGCCGGACGTGATCGCCCCTGTTGCGGCGGATGGCTCCGCGACGCGGTTGGGCAGAGCGACGACTTCATCGCGGCGCAGCGGCACGTCAGCGTTCACACCGTTAAAGGCCGCCAGTGCATTTGCATCCACGTTAAGACGGCCGGCGATCTGGCGGACAGTTTCGCCGCGACCTGCCACAACCACCTGATAATTAGGATAAGAAATAACGCCGCGATCGTCGGGGCGAGGCCGGTTTGCCAGATTACGCGAAGCGTCGGTGGTATCAAATCCACTGCCCAAATTGCGCATATCCCAGTCGAAATTCTGTTCCTGAATATTGCCGTTGTCGTCACATGCGGCGAGGGCCAGCAAGGCGGCGGATGCGAACAACATGCGACGGGCACGCGATGGGGCCCGTTTACAATCGCGCGAATAATCGCGTGGGTCAGCGAATTGGGTGAAACGGGGGGTGCCCATGTCGTACTCCTCAAATGCGGTGGATCTTCTGCCCAACTTTTGCGCAGTATAGCGTTGTTTTAGTCTTTTCCCAAGCCCTCAAGCAGGGGGACGAAGCGCACTGCGCGTAATTCTTCATACTCAAAGCCGGTTTCGGTACGGCTGACGCGGATCAAGGTCTGCACAGAGTCCGATTGGCCGACAGGAAGCACCATGATGCCGCCCACTTTGAGTTGTGCCAGAAGCGGGCCGGGCGGGTCTTCTGCGGCGGCGGTCACGAGGATACGATCAAAGGGGGCTTGTTCGGGAAGACCGAACGACCCGTCAGCGGTGAAGGCCGTAAGGTTCGTGATATCAAGGGCTTGAAAGATCGCCCGCGCATTGTTCATCAGGGTTTTGTGGCGATCAACGGTATAAACCCGACGCGCCAAGTGGCTCAGGATTGCGGCCTGATAGCCCGATCCTGTCCCCACTTCGAGGACTTTGTCGCGCGGTTGCACGTTGAGCGCCTGTGTCATCAACCCGACAACAGATGGCTGGCTGATCGTTTGCCCGCAGGCGATTGGCAGCGGCATATCCTCATAGGCGCGGGCGGAAAAATGCCCCTTTACGAACATCGCGCGGTCGGTTTTTTCCATCGCAGTCAGCACGCGCGTATCTGTCACGCCCTTTGTGCGCAGGGCGAACAGGAATTGCATCTGGCGTTCGGCGATGGTGGACATGGCGTTCATTTCAAACGATCGGTCAGGTCAGCGAGCATGTCATGGGCCGTCAGATCAGCGCGCATTGGCGTGACGGATGTGTAGCCATCAAGGTTGGCGTTCACGTCCGTGCCGTCCCCAGTCGGTTCATCCTGCGGGCCACCTGTCACCCACAAAAAGCGGCGGCCATTGGGGGCTGTTTCGGGCTGCATGCCAAAACGGGTGTTTTCGCGAAAGCCTTGGGATGCGACCTTCATGCCTTTGACGTCAGCTGCCGCAACGGGCGGGAAATTGACGTTGTAAAAGATTTTATAAGCGTCGGTGGTCCAGATGCCTTTGTCCAAAAGGGTGCGCACGGTGGCGGCGCCGTGTTTGGCTGCGGCTTCGAACGGATCATCAAGGTCCCTGTTGTCGGGGCCAAAGAACTGCGACAGCGCGATGCCTTTGACGCCTTGAATGGCGGCTTCGATGATCGCGCCGATGGTGCCGGAATACAGCGTGTTGTCGGCGGCGTTGTTGCCACGGTTGACGCCGGACAGGATCAGATCGGGCCGCGCATCTTTCATCACGTCGTACAAACCTGCCAGCACGCAATCCGCGGGCGATCCTTCGGCGGCGTAGCGACGGTCTGATAGTTTGGCGATCATCGTCGGGGCGGCGTAGCTGATACAATGGCCGACGCCGGATTGCTCGAACGCGGGGGCGACGGTCCAGACTTCGCCGTGCGGTCCGGCCACGTCGTGCGCGATGGCCGTCAGCGTTGCGAGGCCGGGGGCATTGATGCCGTCGTCATTGGTGATGAGAATGCGCATGGTCGTTCCCGCCTTTTGGCCCGTTTGACACCTTGTTAGGACAGGGGGTGCCCTGCGGCAATGGGGCAACGTGGGTTGGGCGCAACGGGTGTGCGCGGCGTTGCATCAAAGACTCGCAAAACCCTAGGCGAGGATGGCGGGCAGTAGTCTGGCGGCTTCGTCGCGTGGGGCCGCAAGTGGGCCGCGGTCCTCGCCAGGGAAAAACCGCGCGCGGGTGGCTGTGGGCATCGGGTTCGGCACTGCGATATGCACGCGCGGGCCGGTTTTCACGGTTTCAACGGCCCATGATCGCGCCAGCGCGATTTGCGCGGCTTTGGTGGCGCCGTAGCTGCCGAAATAGGCAGCGCCGCCGCCGTGGCCGATGATCGGATCCTCAAAGAACACCGCTTTGCCGTCCGCGCCGAGCAGGGGGGCCACGTAGGAAATCATCCGCGACGTCGCGGTGATGTTGATGTCCACGGATTTGGTGAAATCTTTAGGGTCGATGTGGCTGGCTGGTGTCAGGGGGGCGGCGTGAACGGCCGCGTGTATCCACAGGTTCAGCCCGCCCCAACGATCAAAAATGGATCGGCACAGTTGCTGCATGGCCGGATCGACGGTGATGTCCATCGGCGCCAGCGTCGCGTCACCGCCTAAGGCTTTGATCCGGTCATCAAGGTCTTCGAGGGCACCGGTGGTGCGGCCCACGGCAATGATGTGATGGGTCGGCGCGAGGGCCTCTGCCAGTGCAGCGCCTAGTCCGCGCGTCGCACCTGTGATGAGAGCTGTTTGGGTCATGTGCTGCGTTTAGGTTGGCCGATGCGCCTTGGCAATCCCGCAGTGGTTAGTAAGGGAGGATCACTCCGGCAGGGTGAGGCGACTGATGGTGCGTCCGTTGCGCAGCAAAACATAGGTCTCGGAGATCTCCATGACGTCGCCCATCGGCGTGACATCCTCGGGGTTGGCCATCACGACGGTGCCATCCGCACTGCGCAACATCGCCCGCAGCCCACCCGTGTCCTCGAACAGGCCCAGAAGTTGCGGCTGTGTCAGGTCAAGTGGGACAGTTTCGGTCGCATTTTGCGCGGTTGCGGCGGTCGTTGCAGTCGTGGACATTGTACGTGGCCTTTGATGATAAGACCGCGCAGGTAGTCTGGCGCTGCCCTGTCGTCTAGGGGATATGCTGCACTGCGGCGTAAATTGGCCGACGGGGCGGTGAATTGCACCGGTTTGGCTCATTTGGTCTGGCGTTATTCGGCGGCAGTTTTCATTTCAAACCCTTGTTCCACCATATCAGTGGGCTTGACCGGATATTCGCCGCTGAAACAGGCATCGCAATATTGCGGGCTGGCCTGATCGCGGCCTTTGGCTTGCCCGACGGCACGATACAGCCCGTCCAGTGAGATGAATTTGAGCGAATCGACACCAAGGTGGTCGCGCATTTCTTCTTCGGACATGTTGGCGGCCAGCAGTTTGTCGCGTTGCGGCGTGTCGACGCCGTAAAAACACGGCCATTTGGTTGGCGGGCTGGCGATGCGGAAATGCACCTCGGCGGCACCCGCCTCAAGGATCATTTCCTTGATTTTGCGCGATGTGGTGCCGCGCACGACGGAATCGTCGACAAGGATGATCCGTTTGCCTTTGACCAACGCGCGATTGACGTTGAGCTTTAGGCGCACGCCCATGTTGCGGATGGATTCGCTGGGCTCAATAAACGTGCGGCCCATGTATTGGTTGCGGATGATGCCCATGGCGTAGGGGATGCCGGATTCCAGTGAAAACCCGATGGCAGCAGGGGTGCCAGAGTCCGGCACGGGGCAGACCATATCAGCGTCAACAGGGGCTTCTTTTGCCAGTTCACGGCCAATGTTTTCGCGGGTTTCATAAACACTACGCCCGCCGAGGATTGAATCGGGGCGGCTGAAATAGACGTGTTCAAAGATACAGAATCGCGATTTGGCGGGGCGGAACGGAAAGTGGGATTCAACGCCCTTGCTGGTTGCGACAACCATTTCACCGGGTTCGATTTCGCGAATGAACGTCGCGTTGATGATGTCGAGCGCGCAGGTTTCTGATGCCAGAACCCAACCGTCGCCCAATTGGCCCAACACCAGCGGGCGCACGCCCAATGGGTCGCGACAGCCGATCAGTTTGGTGCGGGTCATGGCGACGACGGAAAATGCACCTTCAACCTTGCGCAGGGCTTCTTCCATGCGGTCGGGAATCTGTCTGCCCATTGAGCGCGCCATCAGGTGGATGATGCATTCGGAATCAGATGAAGATTGAAAAATAGAGCCGCGGTCGATCAGTTCTTTGCGCAAAGCCAGCGCGTTGGTGATGTTGCCATTGTGCGCAATCGCAGCGCCGCCCATGGAAAATTCACCAAAGAACGGCTGCACGTCGCGGATTTGCGTCGCGCCTTTGGAGCCTGATGTGGAATAGCGCACATGGCCGATGCCGATGGGGCCGGGCAGGGTCGCCATGGTTTCCGCATCGGTGAAATTGTCGCGCACGTAGCCGAAACGGCGTGCTGAACTAAATCCTTGGCCAAATTCGTGGGTGACGATGCCGCCCGCTTCTTGACCACGGTGTTGCAGGGCATGCAGTCCGAGGGCGACAACCGAGGCGGCGTTGTCGACGCCAACGACGCCAAAGACGCCGCATTCCTCTTTTAATTTGTCGTCGTCACCGCCGGGCCAGTCGGTGCGCAAGAATTCAGTGTCAAATGGATGGGCGGGGGGCATGAGATCGCGCAGATTATTGGCCACGTTGGACAGCTCCGAATCCGAGGGTTTCGCGTGGGGCTGGGTTTAACCCTTTGTCGTGAAAGTGTCACGAACCGATCCCACTTGTGTTTCATTGTCGTGATGAAAGGGCTTTGTGCCTGCGAAGTGCCACCGTTAGGATGATGGCAATCAGGGAGAGTTTGCAAATGCTTGGTATTATTGTGGCCGCACTCATGGCGGCGTCATTTTTCATGCCGTGGGTCGTTTTTTTGGCGAGAGCCACGGGCCGCAGGTGTTTTTTGATGATGGATTAGAGGCACTACTGAATGGGCCATGGCAGCTTTTGGTGTTTTTGGGCAGCTTTGCGGTGGCAGCCTTGGCGGTATTGGTCGCCGTGGTGGGCCGTGCAGCGGGATTATTGATGTTGCTAGCAGGGGCCATTCCCTATGGGTTGATTGCCCAACAAGTCCTCAGTGTACGCGACCAGGTCCAAGACGCGGGATTTCCACTGCCCCGTCTTGATGACCCAGTTGAGGCGTTTCAATCGATACGTGAACTTCTGGAAATCGGCGCACCGATTTATTTTATCAGCGCGGCGCTTTTGGTTGTTGTCGGATTGGCACGGTTGGTGCGCGGGGCTTAATTATCCGCTGGAACCGTTGGTTCGACCTGCGTGACCGGATCGCCACATTCGCCGACAAGCTGTTCGTATTGGGTGGTGATCCAGCCCAAGGCTGCTTCTGGGTCGCGCTGTTCGATACTGCCGGTCATCTTGGAAAATACCGCAATCGCACGGCTGTTTTCGACCATTTCGATGTCTTGGGTTTCAAGCACGGTCTGGTAGACGAAAAACGCCACAGCGACCAACAGGATGCCGCGCAATGCACCGAACAAGAACCCGAGGCCTTGATCAATGCCGCCCAACACCGAGCGTTGGATCAGCGATGAAAACAGAGGTGTGAAAATCGAGACAATCACCAGCACAACGGCAAACACTGCGGCAAAGGCGGCGATGACGGATAATTCGCAGCTGTCACCGATGAAATCGCCGACAACTGGAATTTGGCGCACCAGCGGTGTCACTTGATCGGCAAAGATAAACGCCATGACTGTCGCGACGATCCAGCCGACGATGGCCAATGCTTCGCGCACGAATCCTCGGCTGTAGGCCAGCAGCGCTGACAAAATAATAACAATGGCAACCACGCCGTCGATGATGGTGAAATCGCCCATGTCTTTCGTGCCTTATTTATGTGGGGTTATCGTTCCCCGAATACCTGTTCCACGAAGCCAAGCAAATCGGTCATTTCCCGAAGTTGCACGCCCGCGTCCCCGCCACGTTTCGCACGCACCGGAGTAATTGCCGAGGTAAAACCAAGTTTTGACGCTTCTTTCAACCGATTTTCGGTCTGGGGGGCAGGTCGCAGGCCACCTGAGAGGCTTATTTCGCCAAAAACAACACAGTCTTTGGGAAGTGCGGCGTCTTCGCGGGCGGAAATCAGCGCAGCGGCGACGGCCAAATCAGCCGCCGGTTCGGTGACGCGCAGCCCGCCAGCGACGTTTAGGTACACATCAAGGCCGGTAAACGGCACGCCGGCGCGGGATTCGAGGACGGCGAGGATCATGGCAAGGCGCGATCCATCCCAGCCCACGACGGTGCGGCGTGGTTGGGAATGGGGGGAGGGCGCGACGAGGGCTTGGAATTCGCACAGCATTGGCCGCGATCCTTCGATGCCGGCGAAAACGACGGATCCAGGTGCCGGATCGCCGCGCTCTGAGAGGAACATCGCGGACGGGTTTTTGACTTCGGCGAGGCCTTTGCCGGTCATTTCGAACACGCCGATTTCATCCGCAGGACCAAAGCGGTTTTTGACGGCACGTAGAATGCGGAATTGGTGGCCGCGTTCGCCTTCAAAGTATAGAACGGTATCGACCATGTGTTCGACGACGCGCGGACCCGCGATTTGGCCATCTTTGGTGACGTGGCCGACCAACACCACGGCGATGCCGTTGGTTTTGGCGAAGGTTGTGAGTTCATGAGCGGCGGAACGGACTTGGCTCACTGATCCCGGCGCGGCCTCAACAGTATCCAGCCACATGGTCTGGATGGAATCGATGATGACGAAGTCGGGCTTTTCCGCTTCAAGCGTGGTGAGGATATCGCGCAGGTTGGTTTCGGACGCGAGTTTGACCGGGCTTTCGGTCAGTCCAAGACGACGCGCCCGCATTTGAATTTGCGCGGCTGATTCTTCGCCCGAGACGTAGAGCACTTTGAGCCCGTTGCGCGCGAACCGTGCGGCGGCCTGCAATAACAACGTCGATTTGCCGATGCCGGGATCGCCGCCGACCAGAATGGCCGATGCTTTGACCAGACCACCGCCCAACGTGCGGTCCAATTCACCAACGCCAGACAACGTGCGCGGCGGTTCGGGTTCGAGCGTCGCGAGATCGGTTAGGGTGATCTGCTTGCCGCGCCCGCTGCCCATGGATTTCTTGGATTTCGGACCATTGGAGAGCGGCTTGACCTCCTCAATCGTGTTCCACGCCTCACAGGTGTCACAGCGCCCCGACCATTTGGTGGTGGCGGCATTGCACGCGGTGCAGGTGAAGGAGAGATCTTTGGCCATGTTCACCTTTTGCCCCAAAGGACGCGCGGCGTCTATAGGTTAGATTTGAGTTGTATTTACCAAGATGAAGTCAGGAGGGTCGCGTTTTGGCCGACAGGGTCGAGATCAGGAGTGAGGCGAGCACGCAACCAGTGAACAAATAAAGCCCCCAGCCGCCTTCGACCGTCACGCGCCCCGCGCCTTTGACCACGACGACATAAAGCGCGATGAGGAAGATATCCGCCATCGCCAGTTTGCCAAGGTAGCCGATCACAGGCAGAACTTTGGCCTTCAGCAGATCAAAATGCACCAACGCCAGCAGAATGGTTTTGAGGTAGGGCGCGAAAATGGCGAAGGTGGTGACGATCAGGGCGAGGAAAACGTCTGACCCCCACAGGCTTTGCAGGCCGGACATCACCGAGATTTCGTCCATTCCAAACACCGGCAACAGAGCTGCACGCAACAGGGGCGCGAACCACGCAATCGGAAAAAGGACCAAAAGGGACAGGTTAAGAATGCGTAGGGTTGTTAACATGGGCCACACCTAAAACGGGCGCTGACTGGACGCCAGCGTGATTATTCAGCCGCCGGTTTTTGCGGTAACGGCACAATATCAGCACTTTGATTGCCCAGTGTGTAGCCAAGGGCGGGCAGTGTCGCGTCAAGCTGTTCTTGAAGTTGGCTGAGCTGGGATGCCACGACGCTTTCTTCCAGTTCGACCTGTTGGGACCATTGGCGGATATCGCGCAGGGCGTGGTGTGCTTCGACGATCAGCTGCTGCTGACGCTCTGCCTCTTGTTGGCGCTGATGTAGGAACATCTTTGCACGGGCGACTTTTTCCACATTGTAAATGTCGGCCAGTTCACGCGACTGATGCGACATCTGCGCCGCGATTTCCAGCACCTGAGGTTCGAGCGAATCCAGATCAGGATGATCGCGCAGATAGGCAAGGCGTTCGCGCACAGCGTCAAATTCGCTGCTCATGGTGAAGATGCCGGAACGATCCGCGGTGTGGCAAACGTGATAGGCCCGCGCCACGTCTTCCATGCTAAGCCTGAAATTGCGGTGCGAACGTTCAAGGGACAGGATGCGACCCGCACTGGGCATAAAGAAAAACAGCGACGCGAGGATGATGGTCACAATGATCTGTGTGATCATGCCAGCCTGTGGGTAGGTGAATTCGCCAAACGTCGCCGAGAATGTGATCCACGGCGCCACGCCAAAGGCAGACGCTGCGGTCAGCCCGATCGCGGCCAATCCGATCACGAAGATCAGGACCATTGAGATGGAATGTAGGACGCGGTGTCCATGTGCCACGAATGAAATACCAGACACGTGACCCCCCAGATTGTAATGCCTTTTTACCAATAACCTATAATAGGCGGAAAACCTCCGACGCCAAAGGGGGAATTTTGGTCAATTCGCCCCCAATTTCAGAAAACATAAACAATAACATCGTATTGGCAAAATTAGTTCCGAAACGGCGCTCTACAAACACAAATTGTGTCAAGAAAGCGAAACGGCCTGATCCACGATGTGGTAGATCGCAGCGGTGCGGTCAGTACATCTGTATAGCGACCCCACCCATTGTGGTTAATGGGCCATATCCGGTATTGCGATTCGTTTCGGCGTGGAAGGGGGCGAAGATGCGCGCCAGAACGATAAGCGTCGGATGGAAAACCGGCTTTAACGTACGGCCGCAATCGGACCCGTGGCGCGGCCGTGGATGAATTGATCGACATAGGGGTCGCCGGACGCGTCCATGTCGCCCACAGGTCCGGTCCAGCGGATTTTTCCCGCGTGCAGCATGGCGACCTTGTCTGCAATCGCGCGCACGGACGTCATGTCGTGGGTGATCGTCACCGCAGTCGCCCCCATTTCGGTGACGATTTCGCGGATCAGGTCATTGATAACACCCGCCATGATCGGATCGAGTCCCGTGGTCGGTTCGTCGAAAAAGATAATTTCCGGTTCCGCAGCAATGGCGCGGGCAAGGCCGACGCGCTTTTGCATGCCGCCGGACAGTTCCGCAGGCAGGCGGTCGGCAACGTCGCTGCCAAGTCCGACGCGGCGCAGTTTTTCGACCGCAATAGCGCGCGCTTGGTCTTTGGGTTTTTTGAGACTGCCGCGCAGCAGGCGGAAGGCGACGTTTTGCCAAACGGGGAGTGAATCAAACAAAGCCCCGCCCTGAAACAACATGCCGAACCGGGCAAGAAACGCGTCGCGGTCGCCTTTGTTGACGTCCTTGCCGTCCACCGTGATGGTGCCAGAATCGGGTTTGACCAAGCCCAGAACCGATTTTATCAGCACGGACTTTCCTGTGCCCGACCCGCCGATCACGACCATGCTTTCGCCCTTGGCCACCGACAGATCAACGCCGCGCAGGACTGCGTTTGTGCCGAATGTTTTATGAACCCCTGAAAGTGTGATCATGCGGAGAAAAATGCCTCTGTGAGAAGGAAGTTCGCAGTGAGGATTAAAATGGCGGCGGCGACGACGCTGGACTTTGTTGCACGACCAACCCCCATCGCGCCGCGTTCGCTGTTCATGCCGTAATAACAGCCCATAAGGGCGGCGATAAATCCGAAAACCGCACCCTTGGCGAGGGAGGATACGATGTCACTTGGTTCAAGAAAGTCCGCGGTGTTTTGCAAATAGGCGGCTGCATTAAAGCCAAGCCGTTCGGTGCCAACCAAAAAGCCACCGTAGATGCCGATGATGTCCCCGACGCCGACCAAGATTGGCATGACCAATGTGGCCGCGAGAACGCGGGGCAGGGTCAGGTATTTCATCGGATGGGTGGACAGGGTGACAAGCGCGTCAATCTGTTCTGTGACCTTCATGGTGGCGATTTCGGCGGCGATGGATGATGTGACCCGCGCGGCAATCATCAGGCCCACCAGAACGGGGCCAAGTTCGCGCACCATACCGATCGCAACGATTTGCGGCACCACGGATTCGGCGTTAAAACGCGCGCCGCCGGAATAGATTTGCAACGCCAATGCGCCGCCCGTGAAGAAGGCTGTCAGGCCAACAACCGGCAGGGAGAAATAGCCTATTTGGAGCAGGGCTGTGGCGAATTCGCGGCCATAAAACGGGGGGCGCACAAGGTGGCTGATGGTTTGTCCGGTGAATGCCGCCAACCGCCCGATTGCCGCCAAAAGCCCAAGAACGCCAGCGCCCAGAGAGGCGAGCGCGCCGATCATGCGCCGGAATACCGCCGCTGGTATCGCGGCCCCAACGACGTGAGGATTTCATAGCCGATCGTGCCAGCCCGCGCGGCCAGTTCGTCAACGGTTTGATCAGGGCCAAGGACTGACAGCACGCCGGGCAATTCGGGCAGATCGGTGACGTCCGCCGTGATCAGGTCCATCGACACGCGGCCCACAAGCGGCACAGGCTGCGCGCCGTGCCACAGGTTGGCGCCAGCAGACAGCGCACGGGTCAGCCCATCTGCGTAACCACCTGACAGCGTTGCGATTTTTGAGGGTCGCTGCGCGGTCCACGCGTTGGCGTAGCCGACGGTTTCGCCCACTTCAACATCGCGCACCTGAATAACTGGCAGGTCGAGATAGGCCACGGGCAGGGCGTCATCGAAGGGCGCGCCACCATATAGCCCGATGCCGGGCCGGGTCATGTCAAAATGATATTCAGCGCCGAGCAATATCCCACCGGTCGCGGCCAAGGAACGCGGCACGTTGATGCCATCCGTCATCAGGTGAAACTGGTCAAGCTGTTGGCGGTTCATCGGGTGATCGGGGGTGTCGGCGCAGGCAAGGTGGCTCATGACGAGGCGACAGTTTTGCGCAAGGGCGATTTCGGCGATGGAGGCCCATTCATCAATCTCAAGCCCGAGGCGATTCATTCCGGTGTCCAGCTGCACGCCAAAGGGATGTTCTGGCAGTGCTTCGAGGTGGCGGGTCAGCTGACCGACCGTGTTGATCATCGGGGTCAACATCATGTCCGCGATCATGTCGGTGTCGCCGCGCATGTGGCCTGCAAAAATGCAAATTTCCACATTGGGACCAAGGGCATGACGTAGTATTGCGCCTTCTTCGGGAACGGCCACAAAGAAGCGTTTCACGCCAGCCTTCATCAACGCGCGGCCAACTTTGGCCACGCCGAGGCCGTAGCCATCCGCCTTGACGACAGCGCATGTTTCCACGTCCGTCATTGCGTCCAAGCTGCGCCAGTTGGCGGTCAGCGCATCTAAATCAACCGATAAATATCCTGTGCTCATTGGCACGTTGTGCCAGCCTGCGTGGATGGTCGCAAGGGGCGGCGCAGGCCGCGTTTAGAATTCTTGATCACCGTTTTGCTGCCAAGGTTTCACAAGGTTGCCAAAGCGGGTGAATTCAGGCGTGAATGACAGTTCAACCATGCCAATCGGGCCGTGGCGCTGTTTGCCGATGATCACCTCGGCTTTGCCGAATTGGTCGTTCATTTTGTTCTGCCACGCCGCCATGGCTTCCATGTTGCTGTCTTCGGGCTTTTCGCGCTCGGTGTAATATTCGCCGCGATAGACAAACATAACGACGTCGGCGTCTTGCTCAATAGAGCCGGATTCGCGCAAGTCACTGAGTTGTGGGCGTTTGTCTTCGCGGTTTTCCACTTGTCGTGACAGCTGGGACAGGGCGATGACGGGGATTTGCAGTTCCTTGGCGATGGCCTTGAGGCCCATGGAAATTTCGCCAATTTCCTGCACGCGGTGTTCAGATGTGCCACGGACAAGTTGCAGGTAGTCCACGATCAACAGATCCAGCCCGTGGGTGCGTTTCAGACGGCGGGCGCGGGCGGACAGCTGGCTGATCGGGATGGCGGCTGTGTCATCGATATAAAGCGGGCAGGCTTCAAGCTGTTTGGCGGCATCGACAAAGCGGCGGAATTCAACCTCGGTCATATCGCCTTGGCGGATTTTGTGGCTGGAGATTTCGGAAGCTTCGGCGAGGATACGACCCGCGAGCTGTTCTGCCGACATCTCAAGGCTGAAGAACCCGACGACGCCGCCATCAACGGTGCCTTCTGACCCATCGGCCAGTTTGCCCTTTTTATAGGCCTTGGCGACGTTATAGGCGATGTTGGTCGCCAGCGACGTCTTGCCCATGGACGGACGACCGGCAAGGATCAGCAGGTCGGATTTGTGCAAACCACCCAGTTTGTTGTCCAGATCAATAAGGTCCGTGGCGACGCCCGCCAGCCCGCCGTCGCGTTGATACGCGGAGTTGGCGACGTTGACGGCATCAGTGACGGCCTTGAGGAAGGATTGAAATCCGCCCTCGGACGAGCCTTGTTCGGCCAGTTTGTACAGGGCTTGTTCGGCTTCGACGATTTGTTCTTTCGGTTCGTTGTCCACATCGACCTTTTTGGCCTTAGCCGCGATGTCTTGACCAACGGTGATCAATTCGCGCCGCACCGCGAGATCATAGATCATCTGTGCATAGTCGCGTGCCGCGAACGCCGAGATTGCCGCACCAGCGAGGCGTGCAAGATAGGCGGGGCCGCCGAGTTCTTTCAGCCCTTCGTCGTCTTCCAGAAACGCCTTGAGCGTCACGGGCGAGGCGAGGTTGTTTTTGGCGATGCGCGCAGCGGCCACATCAAAGATGCGGGCATGAACCGGATCATAGAAATGACTTGGCCCGACGATGGATGCGATGCGATCAAAAATATCGTTGTTGGTCAGGATCGCGCCCAGAAGCTGCTGTTCAGCCTCAATCGAATGGGGGACGGAATCGACGGTGGTTTCAAGTGTGCCCGTCGCGTTGAATGTCGAAATCTCGTTCATTTATTTTGCCCCTGCATTCGCGATCCACCGCTGTGTCGTCATACAAAACCCGCACTATCCGTGCAAACTGTATAAAGTTGTGGATAGGATGTGGGCTTTATCATGCCACAAGATGCAGTCTGCGGATAGGGCAAACTCAGCTAGATGTAGTGCAAGTTAAGGCCCCGATGGGGTTAATTTATTCGCTACATTCAGGCGTGGGCGGCGGACCAACCGGCAGGATCGCGCAAATAGGCTTCGACTTCTGCCAATGTTACCGCGTCAAAGGATTCGGACGTCTTGGCTTCTTCGAGAACATCCCACCATGTGCACAAGTGCAGCAATTGAATGCCGTGATCGGCCAGTGTTTGCTCGACCCCCTCAAAGATGCCGTAAAAGAAGATCACCGCCGTTGCATTGCACGTCGCGCCAGTTTCGCGGATCGCATCGACGAATGACAGTTTGGAGCCGCCATCGGTTGTCAGATCCTCAACCAACAGAACGCGCTGGCCCTCAGACATCACACCCTCAATGCGGGCATTGCGCCCGTAGCCTTTAGGTTTTTTGCGCACATAGGTCATCGGCAAGGCGAGGCGTTCGGCCATCAATGCGCCAAACGGGATACCGGCCGTTTCGCCGCCTGCGATGTTATCAAACGCCTCAAACCCGACTTCGCGCATGGTTGTGACGGCCAGAAAGTCCATCAGCGTGGAGCGGATACGCGGGAACGAGATCAGCTTGCGGCAATCCACATAGGTCGGGGCCTTCTTGCCGGACGCATGGGTGAATGGTTCTGCTGCGTTGAAATCAATCGCACCAATTTCAATCAACATCCGCGCGGTCAGACGGGCTATTTCGGCTTTGTCAGGAAACGAGGAGGGGATCATGCAAGTCTTTCTTATTGAATTTATTCAACGCGCCAGTGCAGCGGAAAACCGGGATCGAACACTGTGACGGGGCCATCTTCGGTGTCGATGTGATCGGGGTAGGTTACCGCGTCGCCCCGTATCAGCGTGACGGTCGCGTCATTGGGCGCAAGGTCGTAGAACCGTGGACCGGACAGCGATGTGAAGCTTTCGAGTTTGTGCATTTTTCCAGCGACGTCAAAGACTTCCGCGAGGCACGAGAGGGTATTGATCGCGGTGAAACAGCCCGCGCAGCCACAGGGCAGCAGTTTGTTGGCGTCCGTGTGCGGCGCTGAATCGGTGCCAAGAAAGAAACGTTTGTCACCCGAAATCGCCGCCTGAACCAGCGCGATGCGGTGGCGTTCGCGTTTGGCAACCGGAAGGCAGTAATAATGCGGTTTGATCCCACCCGCGAGGATATGATTGCGGTTGATGATCAAATGGTGCGTCGTGATCGTCGCCGCGAGGTTGGATCGGCTGTCGCGCACATAATCCACCGCGTCCTGCGTGGTGATGTGTTCCATGATCACTTTAAGGTCGGGCACCCGTTTGCGGATCGGCTTTAGCACCTTGTCGATGAACACGGCTTCGCGGTCAAAAATGTCGACGTCGGGATCGGTGACTTCGCCGTGCACACACAAAGGCAGGCCGATGTCGGCCATACGGTCCAGAATGGGGCGGATTTTGTCAAAATTGGCGACGCCGGATGCGGAATTTGTGGTGGCACCTGCCGGATACAATTTAACGGCCGTGATGATGCCGTCGCGGTGGGCTGCGGCCAGATCATCGGCGTCGGTATCTTCAGTCAGATAACACGTCATCAACGGGCGAAAATTGGTATCATCGGGCAGGGCGGCCATGATCCGGTCCCGGTACGCACGCGCCTGTGCGCCCGTCACGACGGGGGGCACAAGGTTTGGCATAATGATCGCACGGCCAAAGCGCGCAGCGGACAAAGGCGCCACGGCCTGCATCATTGCGCCGTCGCGCAGGTGAAGATGCCAATCATCGGGTTGGCGAATGGTAATGCGATCTGGGCGTTGTTTGATCATGGGGTGCCTCGTACACTGCCAACCTCGTGCTGACCAGAGGGTTTGAGCCCACCTCTGGCCTGTCGGCCCTTGCCAAGCGGGGGCGAGTTTGCGTAAGTCAGATGCAGCAATGAAAAGGATTTTCGAATGTTTGGTTTTTTAATCGCCTTAGCCGCGGGCGCTGTGACGCCGATGGTTGAAGATCCGCTGGCACGTCGCGCGGCCAAATCCATGGGTCAACACGTTGAAGTGCAAGAAAACGAAGTGCGTGCACTGGCGTTCATGATCGCAATGATCATTGCGGGCGTGGCGTGCAATGTGCTCGACACCGGATCGCCACTTGGCCTCGCGGTGGGTGGTGCGTTGGGGTATTTCGGCGCGCGTTTGCTGCGCTGGGGACAGCGTAGCATCAACGATCGTCGCAGCTGATATCGTTGGGCCTAAGTCGGTCTGATAAAGAGGTAAACTAAAGAGTGACGCCTTTGGCCTGGAGCTCTTTCAGCTTTTTGTCGAACAGCGGGCGTTTGCCGTTTGCCCCGACTTTGCGACACAGGCGGGCCAACAGTCGTTTGTGGTGGTCTTGATTATCCAAACGACGAAGCAAAGTCCGCAGATAGGGTAAAAACGTCTGCCGTGCGCGCCACAGGGTCGCGAAACTGGTGGCCGACAAAGTGCCCTCCATCGCCTGTTCGATCATGTCCGGCATCACATCCATGGCAATCAACGCGTGATCGGCGTTTGGTCCCAGATAGGGGCAGGCCAGATGCGTTATGTTGTCACCGGTGAACAATGATGCGTGCATGGCGTCCTCGATCACGGATGGATCGTGCACAACAGTGACCTTATCGGCTGTTTCAACCATCATCGGCGCATAGCCAAAGCGGGTCGTGAAATCCAAGCGCCGCGCGTTGAGGTGGCGGCGATCCCAGCGGGCCAAGCTTGGACGAAGGGTGGCTTGCGGTTGAATGACCAAAACCTGCGCATCCGGAGCGGCGACACTATAGACAGCGGCGGCGTAGCCCGCGGCACCCGCACCGTAAAACAGCACCTGATCGAAATCATCAAAGAACCCGTCATCAATCATTCGGTCAAAATAGCCAAACATTGCCGGATGGCGGAACCAATCGGGTTGCTCATTTGCCATGAGGGTCAGGCTTGACCAGCCATGACTTTGCACGAATCCCCAACCGATTGGCGCATCATCGTCATTGTGTTTGCGCACAGATGCGATGGTTTCAAAGCTGACCAGCAAGGAGCGGCCCGCATCGATGAGCAAGGCCATATGGTCTGGTCCAATAGGTTCGGCGTGTCCGAATTCTTCGGCAGTTTCTTCGACACGTTCCATCCAGGCAGAACGATCAAGGTCGCCTAAATCATAGGCAAATGCGGCAGCAACATCTTTCATCTTATATCCATATCCAAGGTGTGATCCCACTCACAGTTGGCAGTGCTAGTAATGCATTGGGGCACAAATAGGCTGGGGGTGCGGCGTTTGTTTGTGCCCTGATCGACAATACCCATCAGAAGAATGCCTGCAGTCCAGTCTGGGCGCGACCAAGGATCAGCGCGTGCACATCATGGGTGCCTTCATAGGTGTTGACGGTTTCAAGGTTTACCATGTGGCGCATGATGTGAAATTCATCCGATATGCCGTTGCCGCCGTGCATGTCGCGGGACGCGCGCGCAATATCCAGTGCCTTGCCGCAGTTGTTGCGTTTCATCATGGAAATCATCGCAGGTGCGGCTTTGCCCGCGTCCATCAAGCGGCCCAGTTGCAGCGCAGACTGCAAGCCAAGGGTGATTTCCGTCTGCATATCCGCGAGTTTCTTCTGAAACAGCTGCGTCTGCGCCAATGGTTTGCCGAATTGCTTGCGATCAAGCCCGTAGCGCAACGCCGCGTGCCAGCAAAATTCTGCGGCCCCCATCACGCCCCAGGCAATGCCGTAGCGCGCGCGGTTCAAACAGCCGAACGGCCCCTTCAGGCCCTCGACGTTTGGCAACAGCGCGTCCTCGCCAACTTCAACCCCGTCCATCACGATTTCCCCGGTTACGGACGCGCGCAGGGACAGCTTGCCGCCGATTTTCGGCGCGCTGAGGCCTGTCATACCCTTTTCAAGAATAAAGCCACGGATTTTGCCGCCGTGTTCGTCTGATTTGGCCCAAACCACAAAGACATCGGCAATGGGCGCGTTGGAAATCCACATCTTTGCACCGCTGATCTTATACCCTGTCGGGGTTTTCACCGCGCGGGTTTTCATGCCTGCAGGGTCGGACCCAGCGTCTGGTTCCGTCAGGCCAAAGCAGCCGATCAACTCACCGCTGGCTAATCCGGGCAGAAATTTGCGGCGCTGGGCCTCGGAGCCGTAGGCGTGGATCGGATACATCACGAGCGAGCTTTGCACCGACATCATCGACCGATACCCGGAATCGACGCGTTCGATTTCGCGCGCGACCAACCCGTAGGTGACATAACCCGCGCCCAGCCCGCCGTATTCTTCGGGGATCGTCAGGCCAAGCAAACCTGCATCACCCATCTGGCGGAAAATGCCAGCGTCTGTGACTTCTTCGCGATAGGCGTCGCGCACTTTGGGTTGCAGCGTGGTTTGGGCGAATGTCGCGGCGGCGTCGCGCAGCATGCGTTCGTCCTCGCTCAACTGATCCTCAAGGCGCAGGGCATCTGACCATTCAAACGCTGCCAAATCAGGTCCATGACCCGTTAGGATTGCTGACGACTCATTCATTTTCGACCTCCATGGTGCTTAGGATTTAACCTAACCTGCCTGAACACCGCGAACAATGCGCGCCTTGACGCAAGCGCGTTTGCATGCAGCTTATGGAAACAAAGGGGCCGATTGATGCAAACCATTGACGATGTGCAAACAGACCTAGCCGCGCAGGGATATATTTGTGGCCGTTCGCTGGCGACGGTGGTGTTTTTGTCGCAGCGATTGGGCCGCCCGTTGTTTCTGGAGGGCGAAGCGGGGACAGGCAAGACCGAGATCGCCAAAGCCATAGCCGCCTCCCTTGGCCGCCGCCTGATCCGGTTGCAATGCTATGAGGGTCTGGATGCGGCGTCTGCGGTATATGAATGGAATTTTGCCGAACAGATGATCGCCATTCGCACCGCCGAAGCCGTCGGTGGCGCAGATCGCACAGCCCTAAAGGCTGAACTGTTTACAGAGGATTATCTGATCGAACGTCCGCTGCTGCAGGCCATGCGCCCCCAGCCCGGTGGTGCGCCCGTGTTGTTGATCGACGAAGTCGACCGCACTGATGAGCCGTTTGAGGCTTATCTGCTTGAGGCGTTATCGGAGTTCCAAGTCACGATTCCCGAACTTGGCACGATCAAAGCGCCAGAGCCGCCCATCGTGATCCTGACATCCAACCGCACCCGCGAGGTGCATGATGCGCTGAAACGCCGCTGCTTGTATCACTGGGTCGACTACCCCGATTTTGATCGCGAGATGGAGATTCTAGCCACCCGCGCGCCGCAAGCACAACAGGCCCTCTCGCGCGAAGTTGTCGCGTTTGTCCAAGCATTGCGCCGCGAAGACCTGTTCAAAAAACCCGGTGTCGCAGAGACAATTGATTGGGCGAAATGCCTGCTGGCGCTGGACGTGATCGCCCTGTCGCCAGAGGTCATCAGCGACACCTTGGGCGCGATACTGAAATATCAAGACGACATTCAAGCGCTGCAAGGGTCTGAAGCAAAACGCATTCTGGACGCGGCGCGGGCTGATCTTGATGATCTATAATTTGCCTTTGTCTCGTAAATATCCCGGGGGAGGCCGAAAGGCCGGGGGCAGCGCCCCGATTGCGCAAACGTGATGGACCTGCCGCGCCTTGAACTGCCCGAAGATGGCAAACTCGGCCACAACATCACGCATTTCGCGCGGGCGTTGCGCAAGGCGGGATTGCCGATCGGGCCGGGCCGTGTGCTGGATGCAGTTGCGGCTGTCAGGGTTGCGGGGTTTACGGATCGGGCAGATTTTTTCTACACGTTGCAGGCTTGTTTTGTCAGCCGCCCCGATCACCGCGCGGTGTTCGCCCAGACGTTCCGGCTGTTTTGGCGCGATCCGAAATACCTTGATCATATGATGTCGCTGATCGCGCCGATGGTGCGCGGCGTGCAAGAAGATCGCGATGCCAAACCGGCCGAAAAACGCGCGGCTGAGGCGTTGTTAGACGGGGTCGAGGCACCGGCAAAGGACGCCCCACAAGACGACGCGACAGAAATCGACATTGATGCGTCACAGACCGTTTCCGCACAAGAACGCCTTCGCACGTTGGATTTTGAACAGATGAGCGGCGATGAAATGGCGCAAGCCAAACGCATTTTGTCAACGCTGACGTTGCCGATAGATCCCTTGGTGTCGCGGCGGATGAAAGCGGGCGCTGGGCGCAGTCCCGACTGGCGCCAAACGCTGCGGATCGCCAACCGCTGGGGTGGTGAAATCCGCGGGTTCGCGATGAAGGCACGGCGAACGCGCGCGCCCAATTTGGTCGTTCTGTGCGATATTTCGGGATCAATGTCGGCCTACAGCCGTGCGGTGCTGCATTTTGTCCATTCAATTGCCAATCAAAAGGGCGACCAATGGGGCAGCGTCCATGGGTTCACATTCGGCACCCAATTGACCAACATCACCCGCCATTTGCGCACCCGTGACGTTGATGCAGCACTTGCCGCCGCTGGGGCGCAGGCGCAAGATTGGGAAGGCGGGACGCGGATCGGGGCCTGCATTGCGGCCTTTAACCGCGACTGGTCGCGCCGTGTGCTGGGGCAGGGTGCGTGCGTTTTGTTGATCACCGATGGGCTGGATCGCGACGCCACAGGTGATTTGGCCAAGGCGATGGAACGGCTGAACCTGTCTGCGCGACAGCTGATCTGGCTCAACCCGCTGATGCGCTGGGAAAATTTCGCACCCAAGGCCCATGGAATTCGCGCCATGATGCCCCATGTCACCAGCTTTAGGGCGGGGCATAATATTGCATCGCTGCAAGGATTGGCGGCAGCGATTTGCGATCCGCGTGATGGGGGTGATAAGGCACGCATGTTGGCGATGATGCGTCTCAAGTCTGGTTAATCTGACACAGGCACACTAGGTAAACACTTCAGTTCAGATTGGAAACGACTATGCGCCGCGCGACCAAAACTTCCGCGAACCTCGACAATACCAAAGTGGAAGGCTGGAACGTGATCAAGCGTGTGATCCCGTACCTTTGGCCCGAAGATGAACTGTGGGTGAAACGGCGCGTCGTGGCGGCCATGGCGGTGCTGTTTTTCGCCAAACTGATCGCCGTTGGAACGCCGATTTTGTACAAAGGCGCGGTTGATGCGCTGGCGGGCGAGGGATCGGCGTCGATGCTGGCGATTGGCGCGGTTGGACTGACGGTGGCCTATGGATTTGTGCGCCTGATGAACGTCGGGTTCCAGCAATTGCGCGATGTGATCTTTGCCAAAGTCGGGCAACGGGCGCTGCGCGCGCTTGCGCTTGAGACATTTACCCACATTCACCGCCTGTCCTTGCGCTATCACATCACGCGCAAAACCGGCGGTTTAAGCCGGATCATCGAACGCGGTGTCAAAGGCGTTGATTTCCTGCTGCGGTTTTTGTTGTTCAGCATTGGCCCGCTGATCCTTGAGCTGATCATGATCGCTATCATTCTGTTTTTCTTGTTTGATGTCTGGTACTTGGCTGTCGTTGTGGGTACCATTTCGCTTTATATCTGGTTCACATTTACTGTCACCGAATGGCGGGTGAAAATCCGCAAAGAGATGAACGATCAAGACACCGACGCGAACCAAAAGGCGATTGATAGCCTGCTGAATTTCGAGACTGTGAAATATTTTGGCGCCGAGGAGCGCGAGGCAAATCGCTACGATGGGGCGATGGAGCAATACGTCGCCGCCGCGTTGAAAACGTCCTATTCGCTGGCGTTCCTGAATTTCGGGCAATCGGTGCTGATCACCGGCGGATTGGTTGTGGTGATGGTCATGGCCGCAATCGGTGTGCAGAACGGCGCGTTGACGGTTGGTGATTTCGTGATGGTCAACGCCTACATGATCCAGATCACCATGCCGCTGAACTTTTTGGGCACGGTTTACCGCGAAATCCGCCAAGCATTGATCGACATGGGCGATATGTTTACGTTGCTCGGGCAACCGGCGGAGGTGAATGACAAACCGGACGCCAAGGTTCTAAAGGTCCAAGGCGGCGAAGTGGTCTTTGACGGGGTGTTCTTTGGCTACGACGCGGCGCGACCCATTTTGAAGGGCGTCGATTTGTCTGTTCTAGCGGGACAGACCGTGGCGATTGTCGGGTCATCGGGGTCTGGCAAATCCACCATCGCGCGGCTCTTGTTTCGGTTTTATGATGTGGGCGAAGGGGCGATCCGGATTGACGGCCAAGACATTCGTGATGTGACGCAGGAAAGCCTGCATGACCAGATCGGTGTCGTGCCGCAGGATACGGTCCTGTTCAACGACACGATCCGCTACAACATCGCCTATGGACGGGACGGGGCCAGTTTTGACGACATCAAAGCAGCGGCGAAAGCGGCGAAAATCCACACCTTCATTGAAAGCCTGCCTGACGGGTACGAAACGACTGTCGGCGAACGTGGTTTGAAATTATCGGGTGGCGAAAAGCAACGGGTCGGCATTGCGCGCACGTTGCTCAAGGACCCGCCGATCTTGATCCTCGATGAAGCGACAAGCGCGTTGGACACTGAGACTGAGGGCGAAATCCAGACCGAGCTTAAGGCGATGGGGCAAGGCCGCACGGTTCTGACGATTGCGCACCGCCTGAGCACCATTTCGGATGCAGACCGGATTGTCGTGCTTGAGGAAGGTGTGATCGTTGAGCAGGGCACCCATGATGCATTGATCGCCGCAGATGGGCGCTATGCGCAGCTTTGGCATCGCCAGCAGCAGGATGAAAAGGCGGCGTAACCGCCGTGTCGTTATTTTAACGGCAAGGTATAGGTTTTCGTGAAGGCCACGTAGCCATCCGCAATGACCGCCAAGTGGGGTGCCGTGACCGCGTGGGCGTCTGGCAATTTGTGGAACGGCACGTTTGGGTAAGCGTGGTGTTCGGCGTGATAGGGCATGTTCCACGCGAGCAATTTGACCACTTTGTTCGTCAGTGTCGTGCGCGAGTTTTCGAACATATTGGCGACCTGCGGGCAGCGTCCGTGCTCGGCCAAAAGATACAGACGTAGCACCGGAAATCCGAGCGCCAGCGGCAAGGCCCAGATCCAGATCAGGATCGGACTGACGGTCAGGGTGAAAACTGTCCCTGCGGCGTAAAGCGCGATCAACAGGCGGCTTTCGGTTTTTAGGCGTGCATGGGCGCGGGGCGACACGTAGGTCTGATCGAACGATCCGCGGGCGTTGTCGCGCAGCGTGCGCAGCTTTGACGCCCAATATCCCAATGTACCCAGATGCCATGCGAATGCGGACCAAGAGTCCGGCTTTGCGTCGCCAGCCAGTTCCGGATCTTTGTGCGGGTCGTTGGTGTGGCGGTGATGCGCCAAGTGGAACGCGCGAAACCACAGGAACGGTTGCGCGATCAAGACAGCGCAGATGTGGCCGACAAGTTCATTCAGCCAGACCGAACGGAACGGCGTTTGATGGGTGCATTCGTGCTGCAAGGTGAATACAAACACCAATGCGATGCCAAGCGGCAGCATTGCCACCCACCACAGCGGCAGTCCGGCGGCGACATAGCCCGCCAACACCAAGATGATGCTTGCGTGTTTTGCCAGATGCACCAGCCCCGCGGAATCGCTGCGCGTGGTTAGGTCGGCGCGGGTTTGTGGGGGGAGTGATGCCAGAACCTGTGCAGGCTCTGCCATCACTCAGCTGCTTTCAGGGCGGCCGCTGGTGCCATCACAGGGACGGGCACGTCATCAGGATCATCCCAGATGATTTCCGGTGCCATGATCCGTTTGGCTTCGCGGCTCAACGCCCAGTCTTGTGCGGCGCGGCTGGATTTGCCCATCGACAGTTTGGACAGCAGCTGCGCACCCCAGCGCGCGTAGGTCGTGACCCAGACGCGCAGGGCCAGCATTGACGGGGTGAACACCAGCGTCAGTACGGTTGCAATGCCAAGGCCAAAGACCACAGCCGTGGCCAGTTGTTTCCACCACAACGATGTTGGGCTGTCGATGGAATAGCCACCCCCGATAAAGTCCAGCGAAAGGCCGAACATCATCGGCGCAAGGCCCGCCATCGTGGTGATGGTGGTCAGCAACACAGGGCGAATCCGGTCTTCGGCTGTGCGGGTGATCGCCTCAGTGCGGGGCATGTAGCGTTCGTATTCTTGATAGGTGTCGATCAACACGATGTTGTTGTTCACCACGATTCCCGCGAGGGCGACGATCCCTGTGCCGGTCATGATGATCGAAAACGCCTGATCCATGACCAGCATACCGATCAGCACGCCCGTGGTGGACAGGACGACGGCCAGCAGCACCAGCACCGAATTATAGACCGAGTTAAATTGCGCCAGCAGGATAATGAACATCAGCCCCAATGCGCCCGCGAATGCATTGGCGAGGAACGCACCGGATTCGGCTTGGTCTTCCTGATCGCCGGTCCATTCATGACTGACAGAAGCGGGGAAGGGGTTTGTGTCGAGCCACTGGGTTATCGTCGCGATGCGTTCGTTGCCATTGACGGCCACGGGGAGCGCGTCGCCGTCGGTGATGGCGCTTTGCACAGCGGCGACGTTTGGCGCATCGATCAGGTCGACCAGCACAAAGATCGCGCCATCCGATGCCATGATCGTGCGGTTGGCGTCCGGTGCGGCGTCGCTGTCCTGCAGTTCGCGGAACAGGCCGAGGACGGACAGGTCATCGCCTTCGCCAGTTGTGAATTTCGTGAGGTTCGGTGCCACATCCGCTTTGACATCAAAGTAGCGGTTCTGGTCGATCCGATCAATCTGCGCCAGTTCGGGAACCGGCGTGCGGGTGATGAAATTGGACAGTGGCACGAGGCCTGACGTTGTGCGCACACGCAAGCTATCTAAGGTGGACAATACGCGGTCGGCTTCGGGCAGGCGCACACGGATTTCAATTTCTTCGTCCGAGGAATCGACCCGCATCGTGTCGAGCAAAATGCCCCGCGTAACAAGTTGCACCATGCCACCGACCGCTGCGACATTGGCGCCGTAACGCCCCGCTTTTTGCACATCGACTGTGATTTCCCAATCAATGCCGGGTAGGGGGCGGCTGTCCTCAATCAGGGTCAGGCCGGTTGTTGTGTCAAACTGGTCCCGCGCGAGGGCCGTGGCCACGCGCAGTTCATCCCAATTGTCACCTGACAGGCGCAGATGCACCGGTTTCGCCGAACCCGGACCCATCGACAGGTTCAGGATTTCGGTGCGGATACCGGGGATCGTATCAAGGGCGGTTTGCAGGCGTGCGATCACCAGATCACCGTCCAACGTGGCCAAATCAATGTCATTGGCGCGCGCAAATGCGGGGCGGTCGTCCCATGGAACCAATTCGATTTGTAGCTGGCCTATCGCATCTTTTGGGCCACTCGCACCGGCGGTGTTTTGGTTCAAACCGCCCTCTCCGGCAAAGGCAAAGACCGACTGGATACCGGGTTCTTGCAGGGTGATGGTTTCGACTTGGCGCACGAGAATGTCTTTTTCCGCAATCGACAGGTTGCCGCGGGCTTGGACGTAAACGATGGCCTGTTCGGGTTCGTTTTCAACGAAGAATTCGACGCCGTTGTTGTTGGCACCAAAAAAGATGAACGTCGAATAGACGAGGAAGATGATGCCAACGATAGACACGATGGGCATGATCGGGTTGCCGGCGATGAAATGGATAAAGCGGCCAAAGATCGTGCGGCGGTAGCCCGCCTTGATGCGCTTTGCAGGGCGTTCGATTTTGGCGGCACCGACGGTGATCGACACGGCCACGCCGCCCAACAAGAACACGATCATCCCGGGCAGGGCGGCGAAAAATCCGCCGTTGTTGACCTGTTCACCGGTCAGATAGCCGGGGTTCAATGTCATCATCGCGCCGGTGAACACGATCATGATCGCGGGCAGAACCAAGAGGGCATTCACGAACCACGGCAAGCGGGCCTTAAGAGCGTCTGACGTGTTGCCAAAGGCGCGCGACATGCGCCCTGTAACGCCGCCCATGACGGGCAGGTAGATCAGCGCCACGATCAGCGATGCGGACAAAACGAAGATAATTGTGACAGGCAACATGCCCATGAATTGCCCCGGCACACCGGGCCAGAACAGCATGGGCAGGAACGCACAGAGCGTCGTGGCGGTTGACGACACGATGGGCCAGAACATCCGTTTGGCAGCGTCGGTATAGGCCTCCATTGGGCCGGCGCCTTCTTGCATGCGTTTGTCGGCGAATTCGACCACCACAATGGCCCCGTCCACCAACATTCCCACAGCAAGGATCAGTCCGAACATCACGATGTTTGAAATGGTCACGCCCATCACCGCAAGGAATGCAAAGCACAATAGGAACGATGTCGGAATAGCGAATCCGACCAGCAGCGCTGGGCGTGTGCCAAGGGTCGCGAGGACCACGATCATCACCAGCGCGATGGCGGTCAAAACCGAGCCTTCAAGCTGGCGGACCATGGAATTGACGTTGCGGGATTGATCATTGGACAGGCCAACTTGCACCGCGTCTTGCAAATCTTGCGGCCATGCGGCGACTTCCGCGTCGATCACGTCGCGCACTTCTTGTGCGGTGTCGATCAGATTGAACCCACGGCGTTTGACCACCTGCAGCGCCACAGTGGTCGTTCCGTTAAAGCGCGCAGTGCTTGCGCGGTCCTCAAACGTCAGGCGGATTTCTGCAAGATCGCCCAGCGTGATAACGCGGTCGCCGTTGATCTTGACGGGCAGGGAGTAAATGTCGCGTGGTTCATCGAAACTGGAGGGGATTTTGACAGCGAACGACCCCTGTGCCGTCTCTACTTCACCGGCGGCGATCAGTAGGTTGTTTTGGGTGACGACGTCGATCAGCTCACTTGCTGTGACGTTGTAGGATTCCAGCTTGAGCGGATCGATGATGACTTCAATCATCTCGGCGCGCTGTCCGGTCAGCGCTGCCTCAAGCACACCTTCGATGCCTTCAACGGTTTCCTGCAAATCCTCGGCCACTTGGATAAGCGTGCGTTCGGGGACATCGCCCGTCAGGTTGACGATGATGATCGGGAACTCGGAAAAGTTGATTTCATTGATGGAATAATTATCGGCCCCGTCGGGGAATTCGCTTTCGACCGTGTTCATCGCGTCGCGAATGTCGGCCATGGTTTCGGTCTTGTTCCAACCGAAATCGAATTCCAGCGCAACACCTGCGTAGTTTTCGGCCGCCGTCGCGGTCATGGTCTTCAACCCGTCAAGATCGCGCAACTGCGATTCCATCGGCTGGACCAACAGAGTTTCCGAGTCTTCGGCTGAAATACCCGGGAAGGGGACGGACACGAAGATCACCGGAATTTCGATGTCCGGTTCGCCTTCTTTGGGTAGGGCATAATAGGCAAATCCCCCCGCCAAAAGCGACAGGATGATAAAGGCGATGACCATGCGCGCGCGTGCGGCGGCGACGTCGACGATTTTGATCATCCGTCAGTCTCCTGCTGCATGGTTGCAACGACGGGTACGCCGTCTGTCACATATTCTTGTCCGACAACAATCACGTCCACCGTTTCGGGCAGGCCTGTGACCCAGATGCCGTCAATGGTGTCGCGCATGATGCCCACGGGCATGAACCGCGCGATATCGATGTCGGTGTCATCTTGTGTGACGATGGCGCGGATGCCGATGGCGCCGTCATTGTCCAACGTCAACGATGAGGCTGGCAAAAGATGCGCCATGCGTCCGTCCGATGCGACGACAATTTCGGCCGTTTGCCCGTCACCGATAAGCTGATCGGCGTTTGGCACCCGCACTTCGACGCGGAATGTGCGGGTCTGCTCATCTGCTGAGCGCGACAAGAACGTCACTTGGCCCACGACCTCTTGCCCGGTTGTCAGGCGCGCGCCGGCCATGGCACCGACTGTGATCTGGCTGACGCTGGCTTCGGGCACAAAACCCACCAGCTTAATCGGGTCCAGCTGGATAATGGTGGCGCAGGGCGCGCCCGGCTGCATGAGCGAGCCAAGTTCGCTGGTGTCACTTTCAAGCAGGCCCGCAAAGGGTGCGGTGATGTTCAAACGCTCAATCGCACGTTCGTCTGCGGCGACGGTGGCCTGCGCACCCTCAATGCCTGCTTGCGCAGATATCACTTGGCTAGAGGCGCGTTGCACGCCTGCGTTTGCGGCTTCAAGTGCGGCTTCGGCACTGATCAGACGGGTTTCGGACGCAAAACCTTCTTCGGACAGGCGGCGTGCGACGTTGACGTTGATTTCGGCTTCGCGCACGCTGGCTGAGGCTTCAACGACAGTTGCTTGGGCTTCGGGGACGCGGCCTTGGGCCTCGGCCAGACGCGCGCGGCCTTCGGCCAATTGCGCGGCAAGCGTGCCGGGATCAAGTTGACACAACAGATCGCCCGCGTCGACAAATGCGCCCTTGCGGATCGGTTCGGATATCACAAGGCCCGAGATTTCGGATGCGACGGTCACTTGCCGCGCAGCTTCGGTGCGCCCGCGCATGATGACGGCGCTGTCCACGGTGACGGCGTGGGATGTCATGGCGACGACACTGATCGGATTAAGTGTGACTGCGTCGTCGATAATTTCTTCGACGCCCGGTTCGACTTGGGCGAAGGCCAGCAACGATTCCCTCTCAAAGACGAGGGCATAAAGTGCGATCGACACGACGATGGCAGTGAACAGGGGCATAAATCGCATAAATTAAGTCTCGCAGTGTGTGGGATGATTTGGATGTCAAATAATGTACCAGTTATTACGCTAAACCGACCAGTTCAGATTAAAGAAAAAGTGACGCATGGGCAAGGTTGAAATGTTAAAGGTCGTTACTTTGATGAATTCACCGAGAATGGTATGATTTTCTAGGGCAATTTCACGGCCCATTTCCAATGTGTGACCGCGCGGGTCTTGTCCCTGCTTACGCCTTCGCGATAAGAGGGGCTAGAAACTGCGCGAGGGCACAATGAGCAATTCTGAATCCTTCATCGATGAAGTCACCGAAGAGGTCCGCAAGGACAAGCTGTTCGGCTATATGCGCAAGTATGGCTGGATCGCTGTCTTGGCTGTTTTGCTGATCGTTGGCGGCACCTCATATTCGGAGCTTCGCAAGGCGCAAATCACAAGCGCCGCGCAGGCGGCGGGTGATGAAATCCTCGCGGCACTTGAAATTGACGACGACGAAGGGCGCGCGGCCGCCTTGCAGGCGATTGATGTAAGCGGACCTGCTGCTGCGATCACAGGGCTGTTAACGGCGGCCAATTTGACCGAAACCGACGACATCGCGGGGGCCGCTGGCGCACTTGAGGCCGTGGCGCTGGACGCCGACGTGCCGCAAGTCTACCGCGACCTTGCGGTATTAAAATCCGTTATGGTTCAAGGCGATACGCTGTTGATTGATGATCGTCGCGCGCTGCTGGCAGGCTTGGCCATGGCCGGTGGGTCGTTCCGTGTGCTGGCGCAAGAACAGCTGGCGCTGATCAGCGTTGAAGCGGGCGACATTGACACTGCGATGACGCAATTTGTCGCCCTCGCCCAAGACGCCGAAGCGACGCGGGGCTTGCGTGAGCGGGCGTTCAGTATGATTGTAGCCTTGGGCGGTGACATTGACGCACTTGTGGGTAATATTGCTGCTACAGATGCGCAGGACAATTAAGACACCCGCTAAGGGGCCCGAAAAGGGGAACGACGTGACAGGCAGAATATTGACAGTCTTCAAGAGACCGACACTGGTGGCTTTGGCGCTTACGACGGCGCTCGCGGCCTGCGGAGAACAAGACATCATCCTTACGGGTGAGCGGCTGGACATTCGGGGCGGCGCGACAGATGTCGCCGCCTTCGTGAACCAAGCCCGCCCGATTTCATTGCCCGCTGCGGTGGTCAACGCCGATTGGACCCATCGCAATGGTGGGCCGACCCATATGGTGACCCATCCGGCCCTTGGCGCGTCTCTCGCGCCGTTGTTTTCAAACAATATTGGCGCAGGTGACAGCCGCCGGCTTCGGATAACGGCTGATCCGATTGTAACGCCAAGCGCGGTCTACACGATGGATGCACAAAGTCAGGTTGTTGCGACATCGACCGCAGGGGAAACCCTTTGGGCGCGCAGCGTCATCCCGCCAACCGACAATCCGCGTGATGCGTCGGGCGGTGGTCTGGCTGTGGCGGGGCCGGTTTTGCTGGCCACCACCGGATTTGGCGAAGTTGTCGCGCTGGACGCGGCGTCAGGCGCTGAAATCTGGCGCCAAGACCTTGATGCACCCGGGACTTCTGCACCAACAATAGTTGGTGATCTGGCCTATGTTGTGGCCCGCGATGGCCGTGCTTGGGCTATTGAGTTGGCATCAGGGCGAATCCGCTGGACCCAAAGTGGCACACCGCCTGTGTCGAATTTCTCAGGTGGGGCGGGTGCCGCGGTATCTGGCGATTTCGCGATTTTCCCGTTTCCGACCGGCGAAGTTCTTGCGGCTTTCCCTCAAGGCGGGTTGCGCCGTTGGTCCACTGTTGTGACGGGCCAGCGCCCCGGCCAAGCCGCTTCAAACATTTCCGACATCGCTGGCGATCCAGTGATTGACGGCGACCGCGTCTATGTTGGCAACTTTTCGGGCCGCGTTGTGGCGCTTGAAATTGCCAACGGAGATCGCATCTGGACCGCGACCGAGGGTGCCGTTGGCCCTGTATGGCCTGCGGGTGGGTCGGTTTTTCTGGTCAATGACATCGGCGAATTGCTGCGGCTTGACGCGGACGACGGCACCGCGATTTGGCGCGTTGCATTGCCCGGTTTTGAACAAACCCGCGAACGTCGCCAGAAAACCCGTTTTGCCCATTATGGCCCTATCCTTGCGGGGGGTCGTCTTATTGTGGCGTCAAGCGACGGGTTGATCCGCCAGTTTGACCCCACGTCGGGCGCATTGGTCGGAACCATCGAAATCCCAGGCGGGGCGGCGTCAAACCCAGTTGTTGCCAATGGCACGCTTTACGTTGTGACCAAGCGTGGCCAATTGCTGGCTTTCCGTTAAGCGACAAAGCGTGTAGTGCGCGTCTCTAACCTAATAGAGTCGTACCCCATGTCATTCACTCTCGCCATTGTGGGCCGCCCGAACGTCGGCAAATCCACGTTGTTCAACCGTCTTGTCGGCAAAAAGCTTGCGCTTGTTGATGACCAACCCGGAGTCACGCGCGATTTGCGCGAAGGTGCGGCGCGTTTGGGCGATCTACGGTTCACGGTGATCGACACCGCCGGTCTGGAAGAAGCCACGGATGAATCGTTGCAGGGCCGCATGCGCGCTTTGACCGAACGCGCCGTTGAAATGGCCGATGTTTGCCTGTTCATGTATGATGCGCGCATGGGGATCATGCCTGCGGACGAAGTGTTCGCCGACATCCTGCGCAAGAAAAGCGCCAAAGTGATTCTGGCGGCCAATAAATCCGAAGGCCGTGCCGCAGATGCGGGCGTGATTGAGGGCTTCAATCTGGGCCTTGGCGAACCAATTCGCCTGTCCGCCGAACACGGTGAAGGCCTGAGCGAGATGTATGACGTCCTGATGCCGATTTCGGATGCGTTTGAAGAACGCGCAGCCGCCGATGCGCCGGACGTGGACGTCGAGGTAAATGAAGACAACGAAGAAGACGGACCGCGCGTTCCGACCAAAGCAAAGCCATTGCAAATTGCTGTTGTAGGCCGCCCAAATGCGGGTAAATCGACGCTGATCAACCAGATCCTTGGCGAAGACCGGCTTTTGACCGGACCCGAGGCGGGGATCACCCGCGATGCGATCTCTGTGCAGATGGATTGGGGCCCTGAGGGCGCAACAGTTCCGGTGCGTATCTTTGATACGGCTGGCATACGAAAACGCGCTAAGGTGCAGGAAAAGCTTGAAAAATTGTCGGTCGCAGATGGTCTGCGTGCGGTGAAATTCGCCGAAGTCGTGGTCATTCTGATCGACGTGGAAATTCCGTTTGAACAGCAGGACTTACGGCTTGCCGACCTTGCCGAACGCGAAGGTCGCGCTGTGGTGCTGGCCGTGAACAAGTGGGATGTTGAGGGCGAAAAGCAGGCCAAGCTGAAAGAGCTTCAGGAGCAGTTCACCCGTTTGCTGCCCCAGTTGAAAGGCGCGCCGCTGGTGACTGTGTCCGCCAAAACCGGACGTGGCATTGATCGTCTGCAAGAAGCCATCTTGAAAGCCCATGAGGTTTGGAACCGTCGGATCACCACCGCGCAATTGAACCGTTGGTTGATGGGCATGACCGAGGCGCACCCACCGCCCGCACCGGGCGGGCGTCGCATCAAGATGCGCTACGCCACGCAGGTCAAGACCCGCCCACCGGGGTTCGTTGTGATGTGTAGCCATCCCGATATGCTGCCCGAAAGCTATTCGCGCTATCTGGTCAACGGATTGCGGTTGGATTTCGATATGCCGGGCACGCCGATCCGCCTGCATTTCCGCAGCCAAGCGGATAAGAACCCGTATAAAAACAACACAAAATCAACGCCGTCGCGCCTGCGCAAGCATTTGGGCAAAGCGCCAGCTGATGTGAAAAAGCGGTTTAGGGGCTAGGCTGGCTGGTTGGCCGACTGGCGCAGCTGAAAGGCCAGCAGTGCCGACATTGCAACGATCCCAAGGGC
>JAGGNB010000206.1 GCA_017886375.1 Octadecabacter sp. | reverse complement strand
ACGCGGCGGCAGCGGATATGTGTGTAACCGTGATAGCCATGGCCGCTGATCCATTGGCAGCCAGTTCGGACCCGCCATTAAAGCCGAACCAACCGACCCACAGCATCGCAGCACCGAGCATCACCATTCCGGGATTGTGCGGCGGTTTGGATTTGTCCCGCCGTGGCCCAAGGAAAAACGCCACGATGAGCGCTGCCAGTCCTGCGGTTTGGTGCACCACTATTCCGCCGGCAAAATCATTCACACCATTTTCAAACAGCGACCAGTCTTCGCCCGCAAGCAGACCGCCGCCCCAAACCCAATGGGCCACAGGTGCATAACACAGCAACATCCACAGCCCCGAGAATGTCATCACAAACCCAAAACCGATACGTTCAACGTATGCGCCGACAATCAGCGCAGGGGTGATGATCGCAAACGTCATCTGGAACGCAAAGAACAACACTTCAGGGATGTTACCCGCCATTGTGTCTTCGGTGATGCCGATCAGAAACGCCTTGTCCAATCCGCCCCAGTAGGCATTACCGTCCCCAAATGCGATAGAATACCCAAACGCCAGCCAAAGGATCGACATCAGGCAGGCGATCCCGAAACATTGCATAAACACTGAAAGCACATTTCGTGCCCGCACCAGACCGCCGTAAAACAACGCCAATCCGGGCAGGGTCATAAACAACACAAGTGCGGTTGCGACGATAATCCAAGCGGTGTCCGCTCCGTTCATTTTACTTTTCCTTGATGTCTGCGTTTGGCTGACCCCAAAGCGTATATGAACCGCCTTCAAAAGAGGCAGGCGGGCCTGAGCGCGCACAAATTGAGGGCATCACAGAACTGATCACTATTTAGGCTAATATTGAGAGTGACGCCTAATAAATGCGCTAAAGTGAATCGATCGCGCCTTGCAACAACGTCAGCGCGGTTTGCACACTGCGCGCGCGAACTTGCGTGCGTCCCAGCGGGCCAAACTCATGCGTGACTGTCTGCACGTCGCCGCCCGCGTCGAGCCCGAAACAGACCCGACCTTCGGGCTTGAAGTCCGATCCACCAGGGCCCGCGATCCCCGTGATGGACACCGCGATATCAGCCATCGCGGACCGTCGCGCACCGCGTGCCATTTGTTCGGCAACCTGTTCGCTGACGGCACCGAAAGCTTCCAACGTGGCAGGATCGACCTGCACCATCGCGACTTTGGCGGCGTTGGAATAGGTGACAAAGCCACGCTCGAACACGGCAGAACTGCCGGCAATATCCGTAAGGGCGGCGGACACCAGACCACCTGTGCAGCTTTCAACGGTTGTGATTGTCACGCCTTTGGCAATCGCGCCCGCGACAACCTGTGCTGCCAACGTCACGATGCAATCCCGTGCCAAAGTCCGGCAAGCCCGATCACGCACACGGCGGCAAACGCGCCTGCGATCACGTCATCCAACATCACGCCCGTTGCGTTGTCTTTGCGGTCCGCCCAGCCCACCGGACCAGGTTTGACGATGTCATAAAGCCGGAAAAACGCAAACGCAGCGATCCATCCCGGCCACACCGACAGGGATGACACGTTCGCCATGCTTGCGCCAATCAAGACGGGCAAAAGTGCTATCCATTGGCCAACGACCTCGTCGATCACAATTTCGGACGGGTCGTGGTTTTCGGCGCCCTCCGTCATCCATTTGGTCGCTAAATAGCCTTTGATGTAGGTCGCTGGAATCGCCAAGACGAACAGCCAGATACCGCCAATCTGGTAAATCAACCACGCCAACGGCAGGGCGGCCAACGACCCCCACGTTCCCGGCGCGGGTTTCATGTAACCGACGTAAAAAACCGTCGCCGTGATTTTTGCCCATTGTTGTTTCATCCTGCTGTCCCTTTTATCAGCGTGACCGTGGCCATCGCTGCAATCCCTTCGCCGCGCCCTGTAAAACCAAGGCGTTCGGACGTTGTTGCCTTTACGCTGACGCGGTCCGCATCGATCCCCATAATCTGCGCCATCCGCATCCGCATGGCCGCAGCAACGGGGCCGATCTTTGGGGATTCGCAGATCAATGTGCAATCCATATGGTTGATCGCAAAGCCCATTTCGCGGGCAAGGTCGCAGGCGTGCGCCAGAAAAATATCGCTGGCAGCGCCTTTCCAGTGTGGATCGCTGGGCGGGAAATGCTGGCCGATGTCGCCACGACACAGCGCACCGTAAATTGCATCCGTGACCGTGTGCATACCAACATCTGCGTCCGAATGTCCCTGCAGACTGCGGCTGTGCGGGATTTTGACGCCGCAAAGCATCACATGATCGCCCACCCCGAAACGGTGCACGTCAAAGCCGTTTCCGGTTCGAATATCCAATGGTGTCTCCAGTAATTTTGCAGCCCGCGCGAAATCGGCAGGCGTCGTGATCTTGAGGTTACGGGCATCGCCTTGCACGATTGTTACATCTATTCCCGCGCGCCGCGCGATTTCCACGTCGTCCGCGGCACCCGCGCCGTGGGTCGCGTGCGCAGCGCGGATCGCCGTCAGGTGGAACCCTTGCGGTGTTTGGGCGCGATACAGGCCCGTGCGATCCTGAACGCCTTTAACTCGGTTATCTTCACCCATCCACAATGCGTCGGTGACGGGCAGGGCGGGCCCAACCGCTTGCGCGGTTTGTAAAGCGTCCAAAACACGGTCGATGACGACTGGCGGAACACAGCATCGCGCGGCGTCATGGATCAGGACGTGGTCAGCTTGGGTCGCGTTCAGGCCGGACAGAACGGACTGCGACCTCTCGGCACCACCAATCGCGATACGAACGTGGTTGGGTAGCTTCAACGCTTCAACACGGGCGCGATCAGCATCTGCAACCACAAGGATAATTTCGGTAACGCGCGGGTGCGCCGCAAAGACATCTAATGTATGCTGGAGCACCGATTTACCCGCAATATCCTGCCACTGCTTTGGCACATCACCGCCCGCGCGCTGCCCGCGTCCGGCGGCGACGATAATGGCAGCAACAGTTGGTGGAATTTGCATGTCGGGGCGCCCCTTGTCTGGGGGTGTTCTATCCAGAGCGACGCGTCGAGGGAAGTGCGCGTGGCTATCCGCCTAAATATGAGGCATGTTATGTATTCTGCCTGATAATTCACCTTGATATCGTTGAAGTTGCAACCTGTTCGCGCTAACTGAACGTTATGCAGCGTGACATCCCCTTGCCAGATCCTGACAGCCCCGTGGCGCTTGCCCCGCTGGCTGGAATAACAGATTTGCCGTTTCGCCAGCTTGTGGCGTCATTCGGGGCAGGTTGGGTTGTGTCCGAAATGATCGCCAGCCAAGAAATGGTACAGGCAAAACCCGGGGTGCGTGAAAAGGCGGAGTTGGGGTTTAATCAGGCCAATACCGCCGTGCAGCTTGCTGGTCGCGAGGCGCATTGGATGGCCGAAGCCGCGCGTCACGTAGAGGCCAATGGTGCGGCAATGATTGACATCAACATGGGCTGTCCAGCCAAAAAAGTGACCAGCGGGTATTCCGGATCAGCGCTGCTGCGCGATCTCGATCATGCGCTGACATTAATTGATGCGGTGGTTGGTGCGGTTGATATTCCGGTCACGTTAAAAACGCGGCTTGGCTGGGACGACGCGCTGTTGAATGCGGCGGAATTAGCAGTTCGGGCCGAAAATGCAGGTATAGCGCGGATCGTCATTCATGGCCGCACGCGGTGCCAGTTCTATAAGGGTCATGCCAATTGGGATGCCATCGCACAGGTCAAAAACGCGGTGTCGATCCCGGTGATTGCAAATGGCGATATCATTGATGCGGGTACGGCGAAAACAGCGTTGGACGCATCGGGCGCAGACGGTGTGATGATTGGGCGCGGGGCGCAGGGCCGCCCTTGGGTATTGCGCGACGTCGCGGCGCAACTGCGTGGCAATGTTGCCCCAGCCCCGCCGCAAGGACGCGCATTCATTCAACTGGTATCGGACCACTACGAGGCAATGTTGCGCTTTTACGGCACCAAGATGGGCGGCAAAGTCGCACGCAAACATCTGGGGTGGTACATGGATCAGTGCGACCCCGAACCAATCCTGCGCAAGGCTGTCCTCACTGAACGCGACCCCAAGAAAGTGTTCAAACTGTTGCCCGATGCGCTAGCAACACCTTTGCCCAAACACCAAGCTGCGGGGCAAGCCGCATGAACGCGCTTTGGAATTCATTGCCAGTGCCCGCGTTGCTGTTGAACCCCGACGACACGATTGCGAACAGCAATCCGGCGGCTGAAGCCTTTTTGAACCTGTCGTCCAGATCTCTCATGGGCGCGCTTTTGTGGGACACGGTGATGATCGACGCGCCGCTGGAATCTGCCTACGCGCGCGCAAGCGCCAACCGAACATCGCTGTTCATCAATGATGTCGATGTCAGCAGCGGAGAGAGATCACCGCTACAATGCAACATCCAGTTTGCACCGCTTTTGGACGGAGGCGATCAGATGTTGATGATTTTTGAACCCCGCGAAATGGCGACGCGGCTGAACAAGTCGGCCAAATCTGTCCGCGCAGCACGGTCTGCAATTGGCATGGCCGAAATGCTTGCCCATGAAATCAAGAACCCGCTTGCGGGGATCACGGGTGCAGCACAGCTGTTGTCGATGACGCTGTCCGCTGAGGATTGCGAAATGACCGATCTGATCGTCGCGGAATCGCGCCGGATTGTGAAATTGCTGGAACAGGTCGAGCAATTTGGCAACCTGCAACCGCCCAATCGCAGCGAAGTCAACATTCACGATGTGCTGGATCGCGCCCGTCAATCTGCTTCGGTGGGCTTTGGCGCGCACATGATGATGATCCAAGATTACGATCCATCGCTGCCGTTAGCCTATGTCGACGCGGATCAACTGCTGCAAGTGCTTTTGAACCTTCTTAAGAACGCATCAGAGGCCGGTGGCGCAGGCGGATCGATCCGGCTGCACACCTTCTATGAGCCCTCTCTGCGCATGAAACGCGATGATGGGACCGTCGCACACCTGCCGCTGCAAATCGAAATTATCGATGATGGCCCCGGATTGCCGCCCGACATTGCATCGGATGTGTTTGAGCCGTTTATTTCCGGCCGCGAAAACGGCACCGGCCTTGGCCTCGCTCTGGTGAGTAAATTGATCGCAGATGTGGGGGGCTGGATTTCGGTAGATTCAGTGCCGGGGCGCACCATATTCCGCCTGTCGCTGCCGACACTTCCCGCTAAGTTAACAGGAGACGTATAGATGGATGGAACTGTTCTGGTTGCCGACGACGACCGCACAATCCGCACGGTGCTGACGCAGGCCTTTACGCGCGCGGGCTGCAAAGTCCATGCGACGTCGTCTTTGGTGACGCTGATGCGCTGGGTGGAAGAGGGAAAGGGCGATCTGGTGATTTCTGATGTGGTCATGCCCGATGGCAACGGTCTGGAACAGCTCCCCAAGATCGCACTCGCGCGGCCGGGTTTGCCCGTCATCGTGATTTCAGCCCAAAATAATATCATGACAGCAATCCAAGCGGCAGAAGCCGACGCATACGACTATTTGCCAAAACCGTTTGATTTGCCGGACTTAATGAAACGGGCTGCCCGCGCATTAGAAGTGAAACCGCGCGCCGCGGCGATCAGCCAAGACGATGAACACTCCGATGATTTGCCACTCGTCGGGCGCACGGCGGCGATGCAGACGCTTTACCGGCTGGTCGCGCGGGTGATGAACACGCCGCTGTCGGTATTGGTGACAGGAGAAAGCGGCACGGGCAAAAGCCTGATTGCGCGCGCCATTCATGATTTTTCAGACCGCCGATCTATGCCGTTCGTGACCGCCACAGCCAACGATCTGGACGGGATGGACGGGCCGCAATTGTTGTTGTCGCGGGTAAAGGGTGGCAGCCTCGTGTTTGATGAGGTGGGCGACTTTTCAATGGAAACCCAAAGCCGGATCGTGCGGATGCTGGATGCTTTGGGCGACTCGGCGCCGCGGATCATCGCCACGTCGCGCACCGATTTGGTGATTGCGATGGAAGAGGGGCGCGTGCGCGAGGATCTGTACTATCGCCTCGCAGGGGTGACGGTCGTTGTGCCGTCCTTGCGTGACCGCGTTGATGACATCCCGCTTTTGGCGCAGCATTTTCTGTCTCGATCCGAACGCGAGGGCGCACCTGTGCGCCGCTTTGCGAGCAGTGCCATCGATATAGTGCGGGCCTACACATGGCCCGGCAATGTGCGCCAACTTGAAAATGTGGTGCGCCGCTTGGTCGTAACGTCGACCCACGAGGACATTCACCGCCCCGAAGTCGAACAGGTTCTCGGATCACAGCCAGCGATTGAACCATTGCAGACAGGCAGTTCGGATAAATTGTCCGGTTCCGTGGCGCAGCACCTTAAGCGATATTTCGATTTGCATGGCGGCGCGCTGCCACCGATCGGCCTTTATCAGCGCATATTGCGGGAGGTTGAGGCTCCTTTGATCGAAATCGCGCTGGATGCGACATCTGGAAATCAAGCTAAATGTGCCGAGCTTTTGGGGATCAACCGCAATACCTTGAGAAAAAAGATCACAGATCTGGATATCCACGTGACACGCCGTCGCAAATTGATGTAAAAGCGCAACATAAGCGTGGCCATCCGGCCCCACACGTGGGTCGGGGCAGGATCACATCAACAGGCAGTGGGCGGAGCGTTGTTTAGCGACAACGCATAAGCCCAATGTTAGCGGGGCGTTTCGCGTGCAACGATCCCAATTGGGTAAAAATATGCTGGCATTTTCGGGCTGGCGGCGACGGCGTGTCGTGCAGAACTGGGCCACGGCGGTTCTGGTCCTGCTTGGCCCGCTCCTCGTTATTTTGACGATCACAGCCCTGCGCCCGCTGGATCAAACCGGTCGCACGGAAGTCCTGCGGCTGATCTTGCTGTCCGACATCATTTATATCCTGATTATCGCAGCTTTGGTTTTGTCGCGCGTCGTCAACATGATTGCGGCACGGCGCAACAAGTCTGCCGGTTCACGCCTGCACCTGCGTCTGACAGGGGTTTTTGCGCTGCTTGCGCTTATTCCAACTGTTGCGGTCGCGGTTTTTTCGGTTTTGACGATCAATATCGGACTTGAAGGGTGGTTTTCCGAACGGGTGCGCGATGTTTTGGGCAATTCATTGTCTGCCGCCGAGGCCTATGAAGAGGAACACCGCCAGGAACTCACGCGCGACGCAAATGCGCTGGCTGGTTACCTCAATACTGAGCGGCTTCAGACATTCTTTATGGAACGCGGCGAAGTGCGTCAGGCTTTGGCGCGCGTGCAGCCCCAAATTGAACGCGGCCTGACGGAAGCGTTTGTCTTGGATGGCATGGGTGAAATTTGGGCCCGTGGGGATCGGTCCTACGAGTTCTATTTCGAACACCCCAGCGCCACCGATATGCAACGGGCCCGCCAGATCGGTTTGGTTATCATTGAAGACTGGGCCAACAACGAATTTCGCGCCTTGCTCCCGCTCGAGGCGTTCAGTGACAAGTATCTCTATGTATCGCGTCCCGTCGATGGTGGCATTCTGGCGTTGCTGGACGACACCCAAGAAACCGTTGCGCTTTATGGTCAATTGGAAAGCGAACGTGGACGGATTCTATTTGAATTTGGACTTATTTACTTGGGCTTTGCGCTTATCCTGATCCTTGCTGCGGTCTGGGTTGGTCTGTGGTTTGCTGAACGTCTTGCGCGCCCCGTGGGGCGGCTGGTGGGCGCGTCGCAGCGGGTTGGTGCTGGTGATCTGAACGTGCACGTTCGCGAAGAAGTGGGGGAGGATGAAATCGCGCAGCTGGGGCGTTATTTTAACCAAATGACTGCGCAATTGCGCAACCAACGCGAAGAATTATTGGACAATAATCGTCAAATTGAACGTCGTCGACGGCTGTTTGATTCGGTTCTGTCATCAGTGCCCTCCGGCGTTGTCGGGCTGGACGAGCAAGGCTGCGTGATGTTCGTGAACCGGTCTGCAAATCGCCTGCTGGATGTTGATGGCGGCCAAAGCACGGCGTTGTCTGTGGCGGTGCCCGAATTTTCGGACCTGTTTGATGAGATCACCTCGGGTGGCAAATCCGTCGTGCAAGGCCAAGTGAACCTTGTGCGGGGCGGCAAGCAAGAAAGCCTGCTTGTGCGCATGTCGCATCGCTTGCGCGAAGACGGGGCACTTGAAGGGTTTGTTGTCGCGTTTGAGGACGTGACCGACTTGGTTTCGGCGCAGCGGATGGCCGCGTGGGGCGACGTGGCGCGACGCATCGCACACGAGATCAAGAACCCACTGACGCCAATCCAGTTGTCCGCAGAACGCATCAAACGAAAGTTTCGTGTGCACGCGGGCGAAGACGCCCCCGATTTGGAACACTTGACGGATGTTATTGTACGTCAAACCAACGACTTACGACGCATTGTTGATGAATTTTCAAAGTTCGCGCGGATGCCAGAACCGGACCTTCGGACCTATGATCTGGCCGCGATCATGCGCGACGCCGTGACCTTGCAAGAAGCTGGCCAACCAAATGTAACGTTTGAGACAACAATTGAGAACGGCGAGATTTGGGCCGATCTGGACAGTACAATGATGTCGCAAGCTCTCACAAACTTGATTAAGAACGCGGGAGAAGCCATTGAAAGCCTGCAAGAAAAATCCCCTGATTTGGACATAACCCCGCAAATTAGGATCACACTATCAACCAGCGATGACATGGCGATAATTACCATAGCGGACAACGGTATCGGTCTGCCAGAAGATCGCGCCAAACTTTTTGAACCCTACGTCACCACCCGCGAAAAAGGCACGGGGCTTGGCCTGCCAATCGTGAAGAAAATTATTGATGAACATGGTGGCACGCTCATCCTTACGGACGCGCCCGCCTTTGATGACACTGGATCTATCAACACTGGACGATACGGTGCCATGGCTGTCATCCACCTTCCAATTCAGGCGGCTCTCACGCTGCCCCAAACCGAAACTGCATGAGGTAAATCCAATGGGCGATATTCTGATCACTGACGACGAACGTGACATCCGCGAACTGATCTCCGACATCCTCAAGGATGAAGGGTTCACAACGCGGCTGGCCGGCACGTCGGACGAATGTATGGCGCAAATTGACAAGGCTGTTCCTGCGCTGATGATCCTTGATATCTGGCTGAAAGACAGCCGGATGGACGGCATTGATATCCTCAAACAGGTCAAGCGTGACCACCCAGAGGTGCCGGTCGTGATCATTTCGGGCCACGGAAATATTGAAATAGCGGTCGCTGCAATCAAACAGGGTGCGTATGATTTCATTGAAAAACCGTTTAATATCGACCAGTTGATGGTGGTTATCCGCCGCGCGATGGAAACCAGTCGTCTGCGCCGCGAAAACATAGAACTGAAACGCACGGACGCCGTGCCGACCGAAATGCTGGGCGAAAGTGCGACGTTCAGGACGTTGATCAGCCAGTTGGAAAAGGTCACGAAATCCAACGGACGCGTTATGCTGACGGGCGAAAGCGGGTCCGGCAAAGAAACCGCAGCGCGCTACATTCATATCAATTCTGATCGCGGCGACATGCCGTTCGTTTCGGTCAACTGCGCGTCAATTGAACCCGACCACATGGAAGAAGTCCTGTTTGGCCGCGAGACCGAAGGGCGTGGCGTTGAACCCGGATTGTTAGAAGAAGCCAATGGCGGTGTGATTTATTTCGACGGCGTCGCAGAAATGCCCCTTGGGACGCAAGCCAAGCTTCTACGCGTGTTGGTGGATCAGAAATTCCAACGGGTTGGGGGTGTTGATAAGGTTCAAGTCGATGTTCGGGTTATTTCAAGCACGAACAAAGACTTGCAGGTTGCAATTGAAGCGGAAACATTCCGGCAAGAATTATATCACCGTTTGAACGTCGTGCCGATCCATGTGCCAAGCCTTGAAGAACGGCGAGAAGATATTCCACTTCTGGCCGCGCACTTCATTGAAGAACTTAATAAATCCCAAGGGCTTGGCGCGCGACCTTTAAGTAATGAGGCCGCGGCACTGCTGCAGACGATGGCGTGGCCCGGCAATGCGCGACAACTTAAGAATGTGATGGAACGGGTCCTTATTCTGGGGGATGCGACAGGGGCGATCGAAGCCAAGGAACTGCCCACACAGTCCGACAGCCCCGCAGAACAGGGCCGCGTGTTGCTGTCTGGCAGCCTTGCCACATTGCCACTTCGCGATGCCCGTGAGCTGTTTGAGCGCGAATATTTGCTGACACAGATCAACCGTTTTGGCGGCAATATCAGCCGCACCGCGAGCTTTGTTGGCATGGAACGATCCGCACTGCACCGCAAACTCAAAACACTTGGTGTTGTGACATCCAATAAGGCAGGTGCGCGCGTCGCCCACGTTGAGGCGGATGAAGAGGCGTGATGGTGCGCTTATCACGTCGCTGGTTGACCGGATCAAAGCCTTCTGTCACCACAATTAGACTTCAACCATTCAAGGTACGTCCATGAAGGTCATTATTTGCGGGGCGGGTCAGGTTGGCTGGCAAATCGCCCGCCACCTCGCGTCAGAGCGAAACGACGTGACGGTTGTCGACAACAACCCTGAACTTGTGCGCCGTGCCACTGACACGCTTGACGTGCAAGGCATCGAAGGCTTCGCAAGCTATCCTGATATCCTTGAACGCGCCGGCGCTGCGGATGCAGACATGATCATCGCGGCGACCCATTCCGATGAGGTCAATATGGTGACCTGTCAGGTTGCCCATTCGGTGTTTGCCGTCCAGCGAAAGATTGCGCGTCTGCGTGGGCAAAGTTACCTCAACGCGATCTATTCTGATCTTTATCGTCGCGATCACCTGCCGATCGATGTGGTCATTTCACCGGAGATGGAAGTGGCCGAAGCCGCTTTGCAGCGCCTTGCAGCGCCGGCCGCGTTCGACACCGAGAGTTTTCTGGAGGGACAGGCGCAACTGCTCGGCATCCAGATCGAGAATGACTGTCCGGTGATCAACACGCCGCTGCGTCAACTCAGCGATCTGTTTTCGACGCTGAAAGCCGTCGTTGTTGGCATTCGGCGCAAGGGCACACTTTTTGCACCCTCGCCGGGGGACCAGATTTTTCCCGGCGATGAATGCTACGTGATGACGGAGAATACCGACCTCAACCGCACGCTTGAGATTTTTGGCAAGACACAAGGCAAGTTGGAACGCGTCGTTATTATTGGCGGTGGCAACGTCGGGCTGGCTGTTGCGCGCAGGCTTGAAGCCAGAACAAACCGCGTTCGTGTGCGCATTATTGAACGCGACCGCGACATTGCAGAAGCCGCAGCTGATCAGTTGGAACGCACGATTGTGCTGAACGGCGACGGGCTGGATTCCGCATTGCTGGAAGAAGCAAACATCGCCAATGCGGATGCGGTTCTGGTTGTGACCGATGACGACAAGACAAATTTGTTGGCTGCCGTGCGCGCCAAGGGGATGGGCTGTCCGATGGCGATCTGTCTGACCAACGATCCGACATTGGTGCCACTGATGGGCCCGCTCGATATTGACGCTTATATCAATCCGCGGTCCACGACCGTCAGTTCGATCCTGCGCCATATCCGGCACGGGCGTGTGCGCTCGGTCTATTCCATCGGCGATGCCGAGGCCGAGGTGATTGAAGCGCAGGTTCTGACGACCAGCCCCATGGCTGGCAAACTTTTGCGGGACGTGGACTTTCCCGAAGGTGTCTTGGTTGGTGGTGTCCTTAAGGGCGGTAAGATGCACAAACCACGCGGTAATCTGCGTATTGAAGAAGGCGATGTTGTCGCCATTTTCGCCATGGCAGCGCAGGTCGCGGAAGTTGAGGCACTGTTGCAAGTGTCCATCGACTTTTTCTGATGAACATTGTGATAAACAGCCGCGCGCGACGTCATGTCTAACCTGTCGCAACGCCCGTTCTTTGTCTTGCTTATGGGGATCGGTGCGCTGGCGATGATCGTGCCGGCAATACATGCCTTTTCGATTAATAATCACGCAGTGGCGCGTTCGTTTTTCTATTCTGCGCTGCTGTTCTTGCTTCTGACCCTGTTCATCGGGCTTGCCACCGCCAGCTACAAAAGCACCCTTGCGCGCGGCTATTTGGTGTCGCTTTTGGCGGCATTCCTGGTGTTGCCACTTATGCTTGCGGTGCCCATGTATGAAGCCGTCCCACGGATGAGCTTTCTTGAAGCATGGTTCGAATCCGTGTCGTCAATCACCACAACTGGCGCGACGCTGTATGACAGCCCGCGCCAATTGCCGCGGTCTGTGCATTTGTGGCGCGCCTTGATGGGTTGGCTGGGGGGCTTGCTGATCTGGGTGTCGGCGATTTCGATTCTCGCCCCGCTTAACATTGGCGGATTTGAGGTCCGCGCCACACGCGGCGGGTCAGCGAGCGAAAAGACCTTCGCGCAAATTGGCCGCGTCACGGACCCCTCGGAACGCTTGGTGCGCTATGGCTCGAAACTAATCCCACTTTACGTGGCATTGACGGCCCTGTTGTGGCTCAGCCTCACGGTGTCAGGCGAGGTGTCGTTTGTGGCGCTGTGCCATGCGATGTCTGTGATGGCGACGTCGGGCATCTCACCTGTGGGTGGGTTGATCTATTCGCCTGCGGGTTTCTTGGGCGAATTCATCATCCTGCTGTTTTTTGTGTTCGCGCTGTCGCGCGTTGCATTTTCGCGTGGCGTGTCGGGCCAAGAGGTCAGCCCGCTTTATAAAGACAATGAATTCCGGCTGGCATTGACCTTGATCGGGTTGCTGGTCGCCGTTTTATTCCTGCGCCACGGCGCCGTCGCGTTTGAGGATGGGACAAACAACGATCTGGGCAATGCTGCGCGCGCACTTTGGGGCGCGTTGTTTACGATCACCAGCTTTCTGACAACCACTGGGTTTGAATCGGCGGATTGGACGGCGACGCGCAATTGGTCGGGGCTGGGCACGCCCGGTCTGATGTTGGTCGGTCTGTCCCTAATCGGCGGCGGTGTGGCGACAACAGCGGGCGGCATCAAGTTGCTGCGGGTCTATGCGCTTTGGAAACATGGACAGCGCGAAGTTGAACGCCTGGTGCATCCGTCGTCTGTGGGCGGATCTGGGGCTGTGGCGCGCCAGATCAGACGCCAAGGCGCGCAGATCGCGTGGATTTTCTTTATGTTGTTCACGATTTCGATTGCCGCAGTGATGGTCTTACTCGCCCTAACCGGCGTGCAGTTTGAAACGGCGATGGTGCTTTCGGTGGCCGCCTTGTCGACGACCGGACCATTGGCCGCAATCGCCGCTGAATCGCCGATTTCGTATGCGGGCATACCTGACAGCGCAAAGATCATTCTCGCCTTCGCGATGGTGCTTGGCAGGCTCGAAGCCTTGGCGATTATCGCACTTTTGAACCCCGAATTCTGGCGCCGATAAGTCACCCCTCTGATTGCATCTGTAACGACCCTGTTTTTGGGGTGGAAATCTAACAAACACCGCTACATAGTGGCATCCTGACTGATATATTGGCCGCTGTGACGGCCACAAGAACAAAAAAGGGACGGGGACCATGGCCTCAGATAAGCAAAACCTTCAGGACGCATTTCTCAATCATGTCCGTAAAATCAAGGTTCCAGTAACGATTTTCCTGATAAACGGCGTGAAACTGCAGGGCATAATCACGTGGTTTGACAGCTTTTGCGTGCTTTTGCGTCGCGACGGTCAAAGCCAGTTGGTCTACAAATCAGCGATCAGCACGATTATGCCAGCCCAGCCGATCAGCCTCTACGACGGCGAAGAAAGTAGCTAATCATGGGTGACGAACGGTCTGCCACACGCGCCTACGTCCTGCATCCGGAAATCAAATCAGACAATAAGCGCCGCAACGCGAAGTCCGCCCTCGAAGAAGGCGTGGCCCTTGCGCATGCGCTGCCCGAACTTGAGGTTGCGGGCAGTCAGGTCGTCAGTCTGCCTAAGATGCATCCGGGAATGCTGTTCGGTAAGGGCAAGATCCAAGAAATTAAAGGCTGGTTAGAAGACGCCGAGGCGGGCCTCGTGCTGATTGATGGCCACGTCAGCCCAGTGCAGCAGCGCAATCTTGAAAAAGAATGGGGCGTAAAGCTGCTGGATCGCACGGGCCTCATTCTGGAGATTTTTAGCGACCGCGCCCGCACCCGCGAAGGTGTGTTGCAGGTTGAGATGGCGGCGTTGTCGTATCAACGCACGCGTCTTGTGCGCGCGTGGACCCACCTTGAACGCCAACGTGGTGGTCTTGGCTTTGTCGGCGGCCCCGGCGAAACCCAAGTTGAGGCTGACCGACGGGCGATTGATTTGCAGCTTAATAACCTGAAAAAACAACTGTCCAAAGTCGTCAAAACCCGCGAATTGCACCGCAAAGCGCGCGCCAAAGTGCCGTACCCGATTGTTGCGCTGGTGGGCTATACCAACGCGGGGAAATCGACGTTGTTCAATCGGCTGTCTGGCGCCGATGTCTTTGCCCATGACATGCTGTTCGCCACGCTGGACCCGACCATGCGCAAGGTCGAATTGCCCAACGGGGACGAAGTCATCATGTCCGACACGGTTGGATTTATCTCCGATTTGCCGACACAACTGGTCGCGTCGTTTCGCGCCACACTGGAAGAAGTGCTTGAGGCGGACATCATTTTGCATGTGCGCGATATCAGCCACCCGCAAACGGCGGATCAGAAAAAGGCCGTGTTGGATACCCTGCGCCAGTTGGATGTGAACCCCGACGTGCCGATGATCGAGGTGCTCAACAAGATTGATCTGCTGGATCCCGAAGATGCGGGCTATTTGCAGGCGCTCCACAAAGACGATGACAAGGTGTTCGGCATTTCCGCTGTGACCGGTGAGGGGCTTGATCGGCTTCTGAATGACGTTACTGGCCATTTAATAGTGCAAACCCGTACGCTGACGCTGGACCTTACTTGGGCCATGGGCGCGGCCCAAAGCTGGCTGCATGCCGAAGGTGTGATCGAAAGCGAAACCCAGACGGATACCGGCTGGACGTTGGACGTGCGTTGGACCACGCGCCAACAAGCGCAGTTTGAAAAGCAGTTTCCAGACGCGATGCCTGCTGATGTGGTGGAAGATGCGGACGATGATGACGCCAGTGTTGGTGGCTACCACCCGCTGGATTAATTGCCCTGCGGAACCGGTTCAAGGATCGTCACACCCACCGCGCCACCACGGGCCAGTGCCGGATCAAGCGACATCGGAATGTATTCCCCGCGCCGCCACAAATCCCCAAGATCATCGTAATAGCGCGACAAGAAATGCCCTGACTGCCCTGTGGATGTGATGAAGACCGAACTGTCGGGATCGGCGAAATCATACACGCCACGATAGGTCGCCGCATGGACGTTCATGAACGGATCATCACCGATACCGCTCGTGCGGCCACGCATCAGCGTGTTGTCGCCACCGGATGTGGACTGGCGGATGTTGACGAACCAACGCAACACGGGCGATGTGCCAAGCACGGGATGATCATGGGTGGCTTCATGGGCATCGCCCCAGCGCAGCGTCTGCAGGTTCGTCCCATAATTTTGTGATATCCAAACCAGCGCGTCGTCCAACGCCAAGCGCGCGATGTCTGAACAGGTTTCGCGTGGCGCCGATTGCAGCACATCGCACCACGCCGCAGCACCATCGGTGTCGCGGAAAACCCGTTCAATAAACAATGGCTCAACGTGGGTGTATTCGCGCGCCAATGGTCCGAGTTCATCGCGCATCAGACGGTCCTGCAGGGCGCGCATCCACGCGGCATAGATCAGGGGTTCGGGCAGATGTTCGTTCATCTCACCGTTCCATTCAGCCAGCAGCGCCAGCGCGTCTTGGCGCAGCTTTTCGGGGGTGCCTGCGGGTGCGGCTTCACCGGTGAACCACAGATCGGCACCGATCAGCGGCAGAATGGAGCGCGCAGTGTAACTGACGGTGTCGCTTTGCGCTTCGATAAAACTGTCGCGGGTGTGAACTTCGCGGGCTTGCATCAACAACCGCCAACGGTTCACCCGCTGACTGTCGCTCCAGCTAAAACTGACATGGGCGGGAAACGGCGCGTTGGTAATCTTGTTATTGGTGTTACCAACAATACCACCAATTGGGTCGATCCAGCCGGGATTGGTGTCAAACGGGCGGTGACCGTCCCAGCGGTTCTGTGGCAAATACCCGTAATGCGGCATACGCCCCTGTGTCACGTTATCCGCGCGGCGGTTGGGCACATGCCCGATGAGCTTTAGCCCGACGGAATTTCGATCCGCCAGCGTCAGCATCTGGGACGGCGCGACATAATCTTGCGACGCCGCAATCCCCGCTTCAACGCTGCGGGCGCGCATCAGGTTCATCGCCGCTTGCATGGTCGTGTCCTGACCCGACAACGCCGTCCACGCCAACACCGTCACATGGCCCGGTGGTCGGATCGTGCCAAGATCGAATTGATCAGGTGGCAAGACCGGGCCGTTCACCGTCCATTGCAGTTGCAGCGTAATCGACGGTTCATCCTTGATGCGCACAATGCTCTCGCGGGATTCAAAATTGGCCCAGCCATTTGGCACGCGGTACTGGTTTGCGTCAGACGGGTTCACCTCTTCGATATAAACATCCTGGTCGTCCAAATTGCTGGATGTGATGCCCCAGCCAAGGTCGGCAGACCGACCGACCATGACCACTGGAACACCGGGGATCGTGCCGCCGATGACACCGCCAGATTCCAATTCCAGCCGTGCAAGGTACCAGATCGACGGGGCGGTTAGACCAAGGTGCGGATCATTGGCGAGCAGCGTTGATCCTGTCGCAGATCGCGTGATGCCCGCCGCCCATGCATTGGATGCACCAGCAAGGTCGCGTGGCACGACAGGGGACAACGGATCAAAAGCCATGCGATTGTTGGGTGTAAAGGCTGGCACATCGGGAAACAGGGCGGCGTAGTTTGGCAGCGCCGCGAGGCCCGCGCCCGGCGACTCGGGCAGGATGTCGTTGAGCCGCACGTCATTGCCAAGAACCAGCGACGTGCGGGCGCGCAGGACCTCTGCCTCGAGGTGATTGCTCAGCTGCAAAGCCATGAGTTTGAAGATCGACACGGAATCTGCTGGCTGCCAAGGGGCGATGGCATGGTTGAACAGCCACATTTCCGGTGCACCGCGCCCGCGCGCACCTGCGTTGACTTGGCCAATCCACGCATTCACCCCGTCTGAGTACGCCTCCAATGCGGCTTGGGTTTGAGCGTCAAGCGCTTGCACAGAGGTCCGTGACAACGGGTAAAGATCAAGGCGACGGATCAGGCTGTCGATCGGCAGCGTGCGCGCGCCAAACAGTTCTGACAAACGCCCCTGCGCAGTGCGGCGCAGCATCGTCATCTGCCACAGACGGTCTTGCGCGTGGGCCATGCCAAGGGCGAAAAACACGTCTTCGTCAGTTTCACCAAAAATATGCGGCACATTGGCATTGTCGCGCACGATTTCCACTGGGGCGGAAATACCCGCAACCTGCAACGTGCCCTCATATTCGGGCAAGGACCGCGACGCGAAATAATAAGCCAGCGCAAACACAGCCACGCCCAAAAAGATCAGCGCTGAAGCGAGCCGGACAAGCCAGCGAAAGACGAGTGCCATAGAGGTTCCTTCGACGTGGTCCCGCCGACAGGTTGACGTGGCGCGGGGGTTCGTTACCTATCTCGCAACACAAATGATGATGCAAGCGGGAGAGACGTGATGGCAAAAGTAGCATTTTTGGGCTTGGGGGTCATGGGCTACCCGATGGCAGGGCATTTGGCAAAAGCGGGCCATGAAGTAACGGTGTACAATCGCACCCTAACAAAGGCGGATGCTTGGGTGGCAGAGCACGGCGGCGCTGCGGCCGCAACACCTGCGCAAGCGGCCAAGGGTGCGGATTTTGTGATGTCTTGCGTTGGCAATGACGACGATCTGCGGGCCGTTTGCATCGGCGAGGATGGTGCGTTTTCGACCATGTCAAAGGGTGCTGTGTTTGTGGATCACACCACGGTGTCGGCGAAAGTCACGCGCGAGCTTTATGCGGCGGCCGCGGATGTGGGTCTGTCATTTGTCGACGCGCCAATATCGGGCGGGCAGGCGGGCGCTGAAAACGGTGTGTTGTCGGTGATGTGTGGTGGTGATGCGGACGTATACGGGCGCGCCGCGCCGATCATAGATGCCTACGCCCGCGTGTGCCGGCGCATTGGCGACAGCGGTGCCGGACAGATGACCAAAATGTGCAATCAGATCGCCATTGCAGGACTTGTTCAGGGCCTGTCAGAGGCATTGCATTTCGCCGAGAAAGCCGGCCTTGACGGGCGCGCGGTTGTTGAAGTCATAAGTCAAGGCGCTGCCGGATCGTGGCAAATGCAAAACCGTTACGAGACGATGATTGACGGTGAGTTCGAACATGGCTTTGCCGTGGATTGGATGCGCAAAGACCTCGGCATTTGTCTTGAGACTGCAGATGAGACAGGCGCGGCATTGCCTGTCACTGCGCTGGTTGATCAATTCTATAAAGACGTCCAGAACATGGGTGGAAACCGCTGGGATACATCAAGTTTGCTCAAACGGCTTCGTGCGCTGGGTTAGGCGCCGCGTAGACTTTCGAATTTGCTTTGCAAATCCGGCGGCGCGGGGGCTCGCCCCCGTCGCTGCGCGACTCCCCCAGGATATTTATGAGACAACGGCAGGCGGAAAGTGCTTTTAGTCGGTCGTGATGCAGGTGCCAAGGAGCGTTTGGTTTTCCGGCTCTAAGGTCAGGCGTGCCGATCCGTCGGCTTGCACGATCATCAGGGCACGCGCGGTTTCGCCTGTGTCTTGATGGAAACCGACAATACCGCCGTCCATCATGATCGCTTGTGCGTTGAAGCGACGGTCCCCCATGGTAACATCGCTGACTTGCCGTCGCGGCGGGTCGTTTGGGTCTTGTGGTGCCACAAACTGGCTGGCGTCGATGCTGAAGCGCACAGACGTTTCTGCGCAGTCGGTCAGGCAGGTCGAATCGATAAGACGGCAAGACAGATCAGCCGCCGCTGGCACGGCCATAACGCAGAGCACAGCGGCGAGGCGCGTCATGGTGTTCTGAGACGATCACATGATCCAGAGGCGAAATGTTCTACCAAAGAACTGCCATTCCCTGCCGTGGCCGTAAGATCAATGCCACGATCCTCAAAGACCGTGAGAGTGCCGCTAACCTCACCGCCCGTGCTTTCAAAAACAAGCCCGTCAGGGATTTCAGTGAGCGTTGCACGTGGGCTGAAGCCACGCAGTTCAAGGCGTGGCAGGCCATCCGCGTGGCGCAAATAAATGACAAAGGACAACGGTTCACGCGAACAGGTATCGCCTTCGCAGTAATTGTTTATCGTGCATACGTAGTGGGGGTAGGTGTCATCGCCTGCCACATCAGGCGCGTCAGAGCGACCCGACGCCATTGCGATAATCGCCAGAAGTATGATCACGGCGACCATGATGATGGGGAGCATTGCGGAACGGTTCATCTAGGACTCTTTCAGACAGAATTGTGGTGCCACCAACACGCGCAGGTTTACGATCAAACCGACAGGCGCGCGGCGTGGGCGCCACGTTCGCGGTAAGGGGTCGTGTCATAATGCGCACGATAACACTTCGAGAAGTGCGACGGCGAGGCGAAACCGCAGGCCAGTGCCACATTGATCACCGACATATCCGTCTGCATCAACAGGTTGCGTGCCTTTTGCAGGCGCAATTCCATGTAGTAGCGTTTCGGGCTTCGGTTCAGATAGCGGCGAAACAGCCGTTCCAACTGGCGCGTCGACATGCCAACATCTTTGGCCAAGATGGACGGGCTGATCGGATCTTCGATGTTGAGTTCCATCGCCTGAATGACACGGGACAGTTTGGGGTGGCGCACGCCGATCCGTGTCGGGATAGACAGACGTTGGGTGTCTTGGTCGGTGCGGATCGAGGAATAGATTTGCTGATCGGCCACAGCATTGGCCAGCTCTTCGCCTTGTTGATCTGCGATGATCTGCAAAAACAAATCAATCGACGACGTGCCACCAGCGGTGGTCCAGCGATTACCATCCTTGACGAAAACCGACTTTGTTAGTTCAACTTCAAGAAACTCTTCCGCAAAACTATCGTGGTTTTCCCAGTGGATCGTGGCGCGTTTGCCATCTAGCAGGCCTGCCTTGGCAAGGGAAAACGCTGCCGTGCACAACCCACCCATTATGATGCCGCGTCGTGCCTCCCGTCGGAGCCAGTTCAGGATCCGTTTGGTGGTGGCAGCCTGAACATCGCGCCCGCCGCACAGGATCACTGTATCGTCGCGGTGCAATTCATCGAGATCACTGTCGAGTGTGAATACCGTTCCGGTCGAGCAGGTTATCGTTCCACCGCCTTCGCCGATGATGCGCCATGAATACAGGTCTTCGCCCGCCATCTGATTGGCCAAACGCAAACAATCAATCGCCGCAGCAAACGACAGCAAAGTGAAATCGTTCAAAAGCACAAAGATAAATCGACGCGGGGCAGCGCGGGATTTTTCGATGTCTTTTGAGTGGTGGCGTTGCATGGCAGCTACATCCGTATGCTAGATAACGAGCCTCATCACTTTTTTTGACGACTAGCAAGACAATTAGACGTCGTTTACGACAAAAGCCGACGCGTTTTGCCATTGGACCTTATCCACAGGATTGTTATATGCCAGTCTTGTATGGCTAACGTGACCCCGAAAAGATCAACAAGGGCACAAAATCTTCGGAGCAAAAACATGACGGACTGGAAAAAATCAGATTGGCGCAACAAGCCACGGGTACAGATGCCGGATTATACCGACGCTGCCGCCCTTACGGCGGTTGAAGCAAAGCTGAGCACCTATCCGCCGCTGGTTTTTGCGGGCGAGGCGCGGCGCCTGCGGTCCCATTTGGCGGACGTCAGCCGTGGCGATGCGTTTTTGTTGCAGGGCGGCGATTGCGCCGAAAGCTTTGCGGCATTCAGTGCAGACGGGATTCGCGACACGTTCAAAGTGATGTTGCAGATGGCCGTTGTTTTGACGTTCGGTGCCAAGGTGCCTGTGATCAAGGTCGGCCGAATGGCCGGGCAATTTGCCAAGCCACGGTCTGCGCCAACGGAAGTTGTGGGTGGTGTTGAACTGCCAAGCTACCGCGGTGACATCATCAATGATCTGGAATTCACGCCAGAATCGCGCATGCCGAACCCCGAAAAGATGCTGCAGGCCTACACACAGGCCGCTGGCACGCTGAACCTGTTGCGCGCATTTTCGACCGGTGGCTACGCCGACATACACAAGGTCCATGCTTGGACTTTGGGCTTTACGGCTGGAAACGAGGCGGAAAAGTACCGCGCGATGGCCGAACAGATCAGCGATACGCTTGATTTCATGAAGGCCGCAGGCATGAGTGAAGAAGCCGCGCATGCGCTTGAAACGGTTGAATTTTATACCTCTCACGAGGCGCTATTGCTGGAATATGAAGAGGCCCTGACACGGGTGGATTCGACATCCGGAAATTGGCTTGCTGGATCGGGGCATATGGTCTGGATCGGCGATCGCACCCGTCAGCCTGATGGCGCACATGTTGAATTCTGCGCTGGCGTGCAAAACCCGATCGGTTTGAAGTGCGGCCCGACAATGACGTCCGGCCACCTCAAGGCGTTGATGGCAAAGCTGAATCCGAGCAATGAAGCCGGTCGTTTGTCGCTGATTGCGCGCTTTGGTGCAGGTTCGGTTGGTGAACATTTGCCGCGTCTGATCAAAGCTGTCGAAGAAGAAGGTGCTAAGGTCACGTGGGTTTGCGATCCGATGCACGGCAACACGATCAAATCGTCCACCGGCTACAAGACGCGTCCGTTTGAATCTGTGCTGCGCGAAGTGCGTGAATTCTTCGGAGTGCATAACGCCGAAGGTACAATTCCGGGCGGTGTGCATTTTGAGATGACGGGTGCTGATGTGACAGAATGTACCGGCGGCGTGCGCGCTGTGACCGATGAAGACCTGTCAGATCGCTATCACACGGCGTGCGATCCGCGCCTGAACGCATCGCAATCGCTTGAACTGGCCTTCTTGGTTGGCGAAGAATTGTCTGCCCGACGGTCTAAATCACAAGCGGTCCAATCTGCCTAAGACAGACAGAACAAACTGCTAGGTGACGTCGTCGGACTTACGCGTTTGACACAACGAGGCGCAGGGCAGGTTTGCTCTGCGCCTTTTTGGTGTCAATGACACGCAAGCTGTGGCGCATGGTGGTGGCCTTGCCACCGGCAACCGCACGCAAACCGGCAATCGGTTCTTGGATGTGTTCAACCCGCAGGGCACTTCTGTCGCAGATCTTAAAACGGCGTCCGCCAATTCCGCGACGTCCGCTCATGACCAGAACACCCAATACCCGGCTGACGCGGCCATGATCATCACGCAGCGGCAGCAGCATTATTTTGCCCTGCAACTGCGGCTGGCCAACAGCGCGCGGCGATTCAAGTGGCAGTTCAACGATGCTTGGCCCGTTAAAGGCCGCTTCGATGTAATAGACCATTGCGGCGCGGGCATCGGGCAGCAAAACAGCCGTCAACGGCAGCCCACGCGGTTCAACGCCGACCAATTTGGCGATATTGCGGCCAGCGACACGGATACGGGCCACACCGGGGGCGACACGTTCAAGTATAAAGCTGTCCTCGAGCAGGGCGCCCATGGCAACCGGATCGACGTCCTTGCGCAGGGGTACGCCACGTGTACGGGGCAGGGATGACCAGTAGTGTTCCAGTTCGTTCAGGGCTGTCGGGTTGGTCATGATCACGTCCTGCGCTTGGGAGATATCTGTCGAGCGCTGCTTGTAGGGGTCAAATGTCAGGCTCATCGGTCTCGTCCTCGGTTACTTAATTATTTTCAATCGAGCGGGTTATTTCGCATCACCCTTTTGACACAATTACGATTCAAATTCTCTATACAAAGTCTTAACAGGTTAACGACATATCAGCTTGCTGGATCAACCTCGCTCGGTGCGGGGCTTGCGCCCTTGCTCTGGATCGGGCTTTGGCTTTAGGTGCTAGCATACCACAACGGGAGCCGTGCAGTGATCCGATCCATGACAGCCTTTGCCAGTCAGCAAGGAAACGCCGACGCGGAAACAGGCGGCGAAACAGGCGATACGTCTTGGACATGGGAAGTCCGAAGCGTCAACGGACGCGGATTGGATGTGAAACTGCGCTTGCCCGATGGCACACCGGGGCTTGAGGCGGCGGTGCGTGGTTGCATCGCCACTTACGTCACCCGCGGTAATGTCACGATTGGTTTGCGCCTGAACCGCGCGCAGATGGACGGTGCGCTGCAAATTGATGCCGCACGTATGGACATGATCCTTTCGGCATTGGACGCCGTACAGGAACGCGCCTTTGACAAGGGCGTGACGTTGGGCCAGCCCTCGGCGGCTGATGTTTTGGCACAGCGCGGTGTGTTGGTGGCAGCGCAGGTTGAACATAGCGCGGACTTGCTTGACCCGCTGAGCGCCGATCTGCACGTCGCGCTGAGCGCACTAAAGGCGATGCGTGAGGCCGAAGGTGCAGCACTTCTGACGGTTCTAACAGATCAAATCGATCTGATTGCGGACCTAACGGCACAAGCCGTCGTTGCCGCCAAAGCCCGCATCGACGTGACCAAATCAAACATGGCCGCAGCGCTCGCGCGGGTGATGGACGATGCGACGGGTGCAGATCCAGACCGCGTGGCGCAGGAATTGGCGCTGATCGCGGTAAAGGCCGACATCACAGAAGAAATCGACCGCCTTGGGGCGCACGTCAAAGCGGCGCGTGATTTGCTGGCGGACGGTGGGCCGGTTGGCCGCAAGCTCGACTTTCTGACGCAGGAATTCAACCGTGAGGCCAACACCCTGTGCGCCAAAGCCCAAGACGTGGCCCTGACCCAAATCGGCCTTGCGCTAAAGGCGGTGATCGACCAAATGCGCGAACAAGTTCAAAACGTGGAGTAAATTGATGGATCGCCAAAACAAGAACAGACGCGGCCTCCTTGTGATCCTGTCATCGCCATCAGGCGCGGGGAAATCATTTCATTCCAGAATTTTACGCGACTGGGACCCGTCGATCCGGTTTTCAGTGTCCGCCACAACACGCCCGCCGCGCACAGGCGAAGAAGACGGTGTCGACTACCATTTCGTGAGCCGTGAAGAATTCAAAGACATGGCGGCCGAAGGCGAAATGCTCGAGCACGCGGAGGTGTTTGACAACCTGTATGGCTCCCCCAAGGCACCTGTGAAGGCGGCGATGGGCGCGGGCGAAGACACGTTGTTTGATATCGACTGGCAAGGTGGCCAGCAGATCCGAAATTCATCCCTTGGCAATGACGTGGTGTCGATCTTCTTGCTGCCGCCATCCATGGCGGTGCTTGAGGGGCGTTTGCGGTCCCGCGGGCAGGACAGCGAAGAGGTGATTGCGAACCGCATGGCGAAATCGCTGGACGAGGTAAGCCATTGGGCGGAGTACGACTATGTGTTGGTCAATGATGACGCACAAGCCTGCGC
>JAGGNB010000084.1 GCA_017886375.1 Octadecabacter sp. | reverse complement strand
CTTCGAGGTGCAGGATGCCGCCAACAGAGCGGTTCAGCAATTCGCGGTCGTGGCTGACGATCAGGACTGTATGGGGATATTTCACCAGATAGTTTTCAAGCCACAGCGCACCTTCAAGGTCGAGGTAGTTTGTAGGCTCGTCGAGCAGCAAGAGGTCGGGTTCGCTGAACAAGACGGCCGCAAGGGCCACGCGCATACGCCACCCGCCCGAGAACGCCGAGCAGGGTTGCAGTTGTTCTGGCGCGGTAAAGCCGAGACCCTTGAGGATAGAGGAGGCGCGCGCTTCGGCGGACCATGCGTCAATATCTGTCAGGCGGGTCTGAATGTCGGCGATGCGGGTCGGGTCGGTGGCAGACTCCGCCTCCGCCAGCAGGTCGACCCGTTCTACGTCGGACGCGAGCACGGTGTCGAGCAGCGACACTTCGTTGCCAGGCACCTCTTGGGAGACACCGCCGATTTTCCAGCCCTTGGGCATGGAGATTTCGCCCGTGTCCAAGACCATTTCGCCGCGAATGATGCGAAACAGTGTGGTTTTACCCGTGCCGTTGCGTCCAACAAGGCCAACCTTATGGCCCGTCGGAATCGTGACGGTGGTGTTTTCAATCAGGGTACGGCCCTGCACGGAATATGTGATCTCTGAGATGCGTAACATCAGGGGGCATTGCCACGGTGCGGGGCGGCGGTCAATCAGGTGTTTTCAAGGGCGGGGGGTCATGCTAGCACGCGGCCAATTCAATCAACCTAAACGAGGGACCTCCCATGGCTATCCAGCGCACATTCTCGATCATCAAACCAGACGCCACAAAGCGTAACCTGACAGGCGCGATTGCCGCCAAATTTGAAGCAGCAGGCCTGCGTATCATCGCATCCAAGCGCATTCAGCTGTCACTGGCACAGGCACAAGACTTTTACGGCGTCCATTCAGAGCGTCCGTTCTTTGGCGAACTGACCGAATTCATGATTTCTGAGCCAATTGTTGTTCAGGTTCTTGAAGGCGAAGACGCAATCGCGAAAAACCGCGAAGTTATGGGCGCAACAAACCCTGCGGACGCCGCAGACGGCACAATCCGCAAAGAATTCGCCCTGAGCATCGGTGAGAATTCCGTGCACGGGTCCGACGCGCCTGAAACGGCTGCCGAAGAAATCGCTTACTTCTTTTCCGGTCTTGAGCTGGTCGGCTAAGCCACCTAGCATTTAAGATTAAGGGCCCTGCTGGAGCGATCCGGTGGGGCCTTTTTTGGTTTATGACCACGTTTTATGACCCTGCTTTAGACCCCGCGTTCATTCAAGGACCTGCTGCATGCCGCTTTTCGGGCTTATCGCTGTTGTGATGATAAACTTTGCCGCCAATTCGGTGCTGAGCCGCGCGGGGATTTATGTTTTCGACATGGACCCCTTGCTGTTTTCGGGCATTCGGCTGGCGTCGGGGGCCGCGATGTTGGCGGTTTTGGTCAGTTTGCGCGGCGGGTGGCCGAGGCTGAACCGCAACCGCGGCCTGACGGCGGGTGCGCTGTTGATTTATCTGGTGCCGTTTTCGCTGGCCTACCTGACGTTGCCGTCGGGCGTGGGCGCGTTGATCCTGTTCGGGGTTGTGCAAATCACGATGTTCGCTGGATCGGCCATGGCGGGCGCGCATCCCACGCGCCGCCAATGGCTGGGCATGGGAATCGCGATGACGGGACTGAGCTGGCTGCTTTGGCCGTCGCAGACATTGGCGCTAGACGGGCTTGGCGTTGCGTTCATGGCATTGGCAGGCGTCGGCTGGGGTGTGTTTTCGCTGCGCGGACGCGGATCGCGCGATCCCTTGGGCGATATGGGGATAAGCTTTGTGGCGTTGCTGCCTGTGGCGCTGGTGTTGATGGTTTTGGGCGGCGGTTGGTCGCTGTCGGGCGTTGTCGCGGCGGTGATCTGTGGCGGCGTGACGTCGGGCCTTGGCTATGCATTGTGGTACCGTGTTTTGCCGCAGATCGCGGCAACAACAGGGGCGGTGGCGCAGTTAAGTGTGCCGGTCATTGCAATTATTGCAGGCGCGATTTTGCTGGGGGAGGTCATCACGTTTGATATTGTGATGGCATCCGTCGTGGTGCTGGGCGGGATAGGGGTCGCGGTGATCCGGCGCTAGAGAGGCCCTAGCAGTCGCGGCGCACTTCGCGGTCGCGCAGTCTGGTTTCAACCAAGAGACAGCGATCGCGGGCTTCATAGTAATAGCCGCGCGCGTACCATCCCACTGCGGTGTCGATATCCCCGTCTGACACAAGCCACGCGCCGCGCAAGTAGCGGCCCGCGTATATCAGATTGGTTTCTGCCTCGAGCAATTCGCCCGGAGCGCCGGAAAAACCCATGCCCCGCGCGGTTTGCGGCAGAATTTGCATCAATCCATAGTAGGGTCCGTTGCGCGCACGCGGGCGATAGTCACTTTCGCGCTGGATCACGGCGTGCAGCAGGTCTTCGGGGATGTCGTGGACTTGCGCGTATTTCACGATCAGCGCACGCATCTGCCGCGTTTCATTCGGGTAAAGCGCTGCTTGGGCAGCGGCCTGCGGTGCGGGTTCAGGGGCTTGGGAACACGCGCTCAGCGCAAGACAGAATGTCAGCAGGAGATGTTTCATGACCGCAGGCCTAGCGGTTCGGGGTTGGACGCAACAGTGTATCGGTTTTGGCCGCGCGATTTATTGCCGATCAATCAGGCCAATCTGATCCATGAAGGCAGCCAGTTCAGATTTTTCAGTGTTGAAATGTGTGGCTTTCAGGGCGTCAAATGCGTCGCGCAACGCCGCCTTTTCTTCGCCTTTGCAGTCGTTCCAAGGACGACCCTGCAATGCCATGTGCAACGCATAGTAGCCAATGAAATGCGGACGGTTTCCGGTCTGCAGCAGACGCGCATATGCGGCGTCGGCGCCCATATCACGCAAGGCTTGCGCCGTCATAATGCCGGCGGCGTTATACAACGCTTCTGTTGCGGGGCCGATGTTTCTGATGGTTGAAATTGCTGCCATTTCAAACCCTACCTCGGGGTCGAAAAAAGGACCAGTGGGCGCGCGGCGGCGGTGCGGGAGGACACCTGTGCAAGCGCGTTCACTGATCGGTTTTTCCGCAACCTGACATGGGGGGTCAGCGGCGCAGACGTAAAACTAGATGCTCGCGAAGTCTTTGAAGACGACGGGCTTGGGCGGCTTTGGGCGGTGGCGCGTACCGAGGGGCGACGGTTTGGGGGCCGATGGAACTGGCGCTGTGGGATGCGTCGGCATGGTGGGTTTCCTTGTTGCCTTTGATCTCTGCCTCATGACGGTTGGAGGACCGTCTCGATATTGGTCTCTTGGAGGACCGTGCGTTCACCTAAGCGCGCAAAGATGGTTCTGAGGCGGCGCCAATGTGGCGTAAATGGGGCAATTGTTTCCTCAAGCAGCACAATAACGTGATTGGACGCTCAAGAACGGGGCATTCTGTGTATCGATTTGGGGGCTGATCTGTGGATAACTTATGTTATGTTGATATTCGGTCTAGCCTCACCACTAAATGTCTTGCCAAAGTCTACATATAGACCGCCTTGCTGCCGCATGTGGTCTAGGGTCATATAGATGATCTGTTTGGGAGAATAATGAGTAAAACTTTTTAAAACATCTGCCTTGGATCGCGCCGCCTGTGGCCATATTTTCCGAGCGGCGGTTTGACCGGCGCACAAGATCGCATCGGTCAAGCCCGTGTTCTGGGTCTTTTGGCGCAGCAATGCCTCGGTGTATCAATTCGCGTTGAAGGCCATTCTGACCCGTCTGGCGATCCGGTGATCAACCAACGGCTCAGCCTTGAGCGGGCACAGCCCATTGTGACCCGTGTCGCGGCGTCCGGTATTGATGCGTCGTTGTTTGACGCAGTTGGCCGTGGTTCGGCCGTTCCATCACTGGTCAGCGGCGCGGAGTCGTCGGCCTATTATGATCGCCGCGTTGAATTTTCGATTGTTGAAACCGCGCAATTGGCAAGTTTTGTTGCGCCAACTTTCGGGGCTGCGGAATCGCAATTTCAGACGGCGGCCTGTGTTGGCCAGCTGCAAGCCGAAGTTCAGGGTGCTTCGATTGAATATGCACCCCGCGGCATGACCGTGAATGAAAGCGATATGGCGCTGGAGTCGCTGTTGGCGGGGATAGCTGCGAATTGTCCGGAGGCGCGATTGCGTCTGGTGGGTCAACACAGCGACGATCCGCGTGCCGGAGAGGATGGATCAACGGGGCGTCTGCGGGCGGTTGTGTTGATGTCAGAGCTGGTGAATGCAGCGCTCCCATCCGATCAACTGATCCTTGGCGCCGTCTTTTGCCAACCTGATTGACGGACTTAGCGATAGCTGTGTTGATTTCGATGTGATCCTTGAAGACCTGTAAAACCACTTAATATTGCAAACCGCCCGGCCTTTGTGTCGGGCGTTTTTGTCTGTGCTGCTTTTTGCGGCAAATCCATATTCATGATCGTTTTGATGGGTGATTTAGGCGGGCATCATCCCTAACAAATTGTAAATCTGGACAAAACGCGCTGTCGCGCATTGCACCACCGCAAGGTTTGGGTATTGTAAACGTCATGGTTAAAACGAGTACCTTTTTCGACGAGATGCGATCAGCCGATGGCGCGCGCGATCCGTATGTGAAATATGACGCGTGGTTTGCCCAGCAGAACAACGAACGCTTGGCGCAAAAGTCCGCCGAGGCCGAGGCGTTCTTTAGGCGCACTGGCATTACGTTCAATGTCTATGGCCAGTCTGACGCAGAAGAACGGCTGATCCCGTTCGATCTGGTTCCGCGCATCATTTCCGATAAGGAATGGACAAAACTGTCCAAAGGGATCGAACAGCGCGTCTATGCGATCAACGCGTTTTTGCATGATATCTACAACCGTCAGGAAATTTTGCGGGCAGGGATCGTGCCGACCGAACTGATCGCCAACAACGACGCCTTCTTGCCGCAGATGATGGATTTCACGCCACCGGGCGGGATTTATACGCATATCGTCGGCACCGACATCGTGCGCACCGGACCGGATGATTTCTTCGTGCTTGAAGACAACGCACGCACCCCGTCGGGTGTGAGCTACATGTTGGAAAACCGCGAGACTATGCTGCAGATGTTCCCCGAACTGTTCGGGTCCATCAAGGTTAAGCCAGTCAGCGATTACCCGAAAAACCTGCGCCGCGCGCTTGAGGCGTCGGCGCCGTCATCGTGCGAAGGGCGGCCCTGTGTGGTGGTTCTGACGCCGGGGATTCACAATTCGGCCTATTACGAACACAGCTTTCTGGCGGACCAGATGGGTGTTGAGCTGGTTGAAGGCCATGATCTGAAGGTCGTGGACGGCCATATCGCCATGCGCACGACGCGCGGCTACAAAGTCATCGATGTAATTTATCGCCGCGTGGATGATGAATTCCTTGATCCACTGACGTTCAATCCGACGTCGATGTTGGGCGTTCCCGGCATCATGGATGTCTACCGTGCGGGCAATATCACGATTACCAATGCACCCGGAACCGGTGTTGCGGATGACAAGGCGATCTACAGCTATATGCCTGATATTGTTAAATTCTACACAGGTGAACGCGCGATCCTGAAAAACGTAGAGACGTTTCGTTGTTCCGAACCGGATACGCTGAAATATGTTCTCGATAATCTTGCTGATTTGGTCGTCAAAGAAGTGCACGGGTCGGGTGGCTACGGCATGCTCGTCGGGCCAGCGGCAACCAAAACAGAAATCGCTGACTTTGCGATAAAGCTGAAGGCGCGTCCGTCAAATTACATCGCGCAGCCAACGCTGGCGTTGTCGACTGTGCCGATTTTCACCGATGCAGGGCTTGCGCCGCGCCATGTAGATTTGCGCCCGTTTGCGTTGATGTCGCCGAAAGGCGTGAGCATCACGCCGGGTGGTTTGACGCGGGTGGCATTGGCCGAAGGGTCGCTGGTGGTGAATTCATCGCAAGGCGGCGGCACCAAAGATACGTGGGTATTGGAAGACTGATGCTGGGAAAAACCGCAGGTGGTCTGTACTGGATGTTCCGTTATCTTGAGCGGGCGGAGAATACCGCGCGCTTGATCGAAGCGGGGTTTCGCATTGCGCTGACACGCTCCGATGATGCCGAAGCCGAATGGAAGTCGGTTATTGTCACGCTCGCCAGCAATGCCAAGTACAAGACCAAACATGAAAGCTACGACAGCACGCAGGTGGTTGATTTTCTGTTGCGTGACGAAACCAATTCCGGTTCGGTTTTGTCGATGGTCAAAGCTGCGCGCAACAACGCCCGCCTGACCCGCACTGCGCTGACGTCCGAAGTCTGGTACGCGATCAACGACACATGGATGGCGTTGAAAGACTTGCTAGAAGACCCGATCCCCGAAACCGAGCTTCCAGCCGTTCTGGCCACGATCCGCCAGCAATCGGCCTTGGTGCGCGGCGCGTTGGTTGGGACGATGTTGCGCAACGATATGTATCATTTCTGTCGCCTTGGCACCGCACTTGAACGGATGGACAACACGGCGCGGATCATTGACGTTAAATACTACGCGCTGCTGCCGTCACCTGCGTTTGTGGGCAGCAAAATGGACAATGTGCAGTGGGAAACCTTGCTGCGGTCGGTGTCCGCGCACCGCGCGTTCAGATGGGCCGTTGACGATGATTTCGCGGCACCTGCGATTGCGAAATTTTTGATCTTGGATGGCCGGATGCCGCGGTCGTTGGCGTTTTGTGCCGGTGAGATCACCAAGAACCTTGGTCATTTGGCGGACAATTATGGTGAGCGGCTTGGCTCGAACGATCAAGCGGACGCGCTTCAGGCATTGTTTAAGGGCCGCGATATCGGGTCAATTTTTGAAGAAGGTCTGCACCAGTTTGTGAGCCGTGTTATTGCTGACACGTCGCAATTGGCGGGCCAAATCGAAAGGGATTACCGGTTCACCGGCTAAATGAAACTGCATATCAGCCATAAAACAGACTACGCCTACAGTGCTCCCGTCGGGTACGCGCTGCAAAAGGTGCGCTTGCGGCCGCTGTCAAATCCACAGCAAACGGTGCTGGATTGGACGATCACCGTCACGGGCGGCAAAATCGAAACCGGATACCTTGATCACTACGGCAACCATGTCGATCTGTGC
>JAGGNB010000072.1 GCA_017886375.1 Octadecabacter sp. | reverse complement strand
AGGGGATGGGCGAAGTTGGCCAAGCCCTCATCACCGACCCGCGCGTCGACAAGGTGTCCTTGACCGGATCGGTGCCCACTGGCCGCAAAGTTTACGCGGCCGCTGCGGCTGGAATTCGCCACGTCACGATGGAACTGGGTGGCAAATCCCCCATTGTGATCTTTGATGATGCTGACCTTGAAGACGCGGTCGGCGGGGCCATTCTGGGCAACTTCTACAGCTCCGGTCAGGTCTGTTCCAACGGCACGCGGGTGTTCGTTCAATCCGGCATCAAAGAGGCGTTTTTGACCCGCCTGAGCGAGCGTCTAAAAGATGTCAAAATGGGTGATCCACTGGACGAAAGTGTTAACTTTGGCCCCTTGGTGTCGGAGCGCCAAATGGCAATTGTGCAGGGGTTCATCGCCAAAGGCATCGCTGAAGGCGCGCGTTTGGTTGCTGGCGGGAAACGCCAAGGGGACATCGGATACTTCTTACAACCCACTGTTTTCGCAGACGTAACCGACGACATGACAATTGCCACTGATGAAATATTTGGACCAGTGATGAGCGTTCTGGATTTTGAGGATGAGGACGATGTCCTGACCCGTGCCAATGCAACAGATTTCGGTCTCGCCGCCGGCGTGTTTACCAATGATCTGAGCCGCGCCCACCGGATGGTTGCGGGGTTTGAGGCCGGAACGACCTATATCAACACCTACAACCTCGCCCCGGTTGAGGCGCCATTTGGCGGATCGAAACTGTCCGGCGTCGGGCGTGAAAACTCCAAAGCGGCGATTGATCATTATAGCCAGCTAAAGTCGGTTTACGTCGGCATGGCCCCAGTTGAGGCACCGTTTTAAATGCAAGCTGAATACGTCATCGTTGGTGCGGGCAGTGCGGGTTGCGCCATGGCTTACCGACTTGCCGAAGCCGGTAAATCGGTCATCGTCATCGAAACCGGCGGCAGTGATGTCGGGCCGTTTATCAACATGCCCGCCGCCTTGTCCTACCCGATGAGCATGAAACGCTACGATTGGGGGTTTAAAAGCGAACCCGAACCCCACCTTGGTGGGCGCAAACTGGCCTGTCCACGCGGTAAGGTCATTGGTGGATCATCCTCAATCAACGGCATGATCTATGTGCGTGGCCATGCCCGTGATTTCGATCATTGGGCTGAAAGTGGTGCTGATGGCTGGGCCTACGCGGACGTGCTGCCGTATTACAAACGGATGGAAGACTGGCACGACGGCGGGCGCGGTGGCGACGCCGATTGGCGTGGCCAAGGCGGGCAATTGCATGTCACCCGTGGACCCGGCGACAACCCGTTGACGCAGGCGTTCATCCAAGCGGGCGGGCAGGCGGGGTATCAGCTGACGTCTGACTACAACGGGCAGCAACAAGAAGGTTTCGGTCCGTTTGATGCCACCATTTGGCAGGGCAAACGCTGGTCTGCAGCGTCTGCCTATCTGCGACCTGCGCAGGCGACCGGAAATTGTGAAGTTATCCAAGGCACCGCCGCGCGCATCGTGATTGTCGATGGTCGCGCAACGGGTGTTGAATTGACCGACGGGCGGATCGTTTCCGCAGACGCAGAAGTCATCATAGCGGCCTCTGCGATCAATTCGCCCAAGTTGTTGATGTTGTCGGGCATCGGCCCCGCCAAACACCTGTCCGAACACGGGATTACGGTTGTGGCCGATCGCGCAGGAGTTGGACAAAACCTACAAGACCACCTTGAGCTTTACGTTCAGATGGCCGCAAAGGGCCGTCATAGCCTTTACAAATATTGGTCTTTATTGGGCAAAGCACTGGTTGGCGCGCGCTGGTTGTTTACAAAAACAGGCATTGGCGCGTCCAACCAGTTCGAAGCCTGCGGTTTTATAAGATCCAAAGCCGGCTTGGACTATCCTGACATTCAGTTTCATTTTCTCCCGCTCGCCGTGCGCTATGACGGTGTTGGCGCGCGCGAGGGATATCAGGCCCATGTTGGCCCGATGCGGTCCAAATCGCGCGGGGCGGTCACGCTAAAGTCAGCCGATCCCAAAGATGATCCGAGCATCTTTTTCAACTACATGTCGCACCCAGACGATTGGGAAGAATTTCGCGCCTGCATCCGCCTCACACGTGAAATTTTCAGCCAAGATGCCTTTGTGCCCTTCGCCTGCGATGAATTGATCCCGGGGGTTGATGCCCAATCTGACGCGGCCTTGGATGATACGATCCGTGAGCACACAGAGAGTGCTTATCACCCGTGCGGCACTTGCAAAATGGGCAGTGCGGACGATCCCGATGCGGTGGTCGATCCGGTGGGCCGCGTGATTGGTGTGACAGGACTGCGGGTTGCAGACAGTTCAATCTTCCCGCGCATCACCAACGGCAATCTGAATGCGCCCTCCATCATGGTCGGTGAAAAAATGGCCGATCATGTGTTGGGAAAACAGCCAATTGCACCCAGTAATGATGCACCTTGGATTCACCCTGACTGGAAAACAGCGCAACGTTAACCTCAGCCATGGTTCTTGCTTGCGTTGGGACGCCGTTAACACTTAATTAACGGAATGATCCGGTTTTGTTCTCTTCTGCTGCTTCTCGCCACGCCCGCATTTGCGGACTTTGGCGGACCCATTCATGTGGTTGATGGCGATACATTGCATGTGGGCGACGTGACTGTGCGCATTCACGGGATAGATGCGCCCGAAACCGACCAAACCTGCGATGACGCACAGGGTCGAACTTGGCCCTGTGGCGCATTCGTAACGGAAGAAATCAGCCGACGTTTTGAAGGTGAAACTGCCACCTGTCAGCTTATTGAACTGGATCGATATGGCCGCAGCGTCGCCAAGTGTTTTGTTGATGGCCGCGACGTGGGCGAACAGATCGTGGCAGATGGTTTGGCACAGGCCTATCGCCAATATTCAATGGATTATGATTTGGTGGAAAAATCAGCCCAAGTGCTCGGACTCGGGCTATGGGCAGGCACCATGCAATCGCCCGCCGCCTTTCGCGCAGATCAACGAGCAGCCGTGCTTGACGCGAACCCGCCGTCAATGCCAGCCGACGCTAACTGCTTCATAAAAGGCAATATTTCTGGATCAGGCCAGATATATCACATGCCGCACAACCGCGACTACGACAACACCCGCATCAACGTCAGCCGTGGTGAACGCTGGTTCTGTAGCGAAGCAGACGCCCAAGCCGCGGGCTGGCGTGCGGCGCGCAACTAGCTTTCAGTCGGGGCCGTTCCTTCTACAATTGCCTGAAAATCCTCAAAGAACTGATCAGCCATTTTCTTTGCAAAGCCGCCGACAATCCGACTGCCGAGTTGCGCCAATTTGCCGCCAACTTTGGCGTCCACATTGTAGGACAGCTCGGTCCCGCCCTCGACGTCTGACAACGTCACATCTGCTGCGCCCTTTGCGAATCCAGCGACACCACCTTTGCCTTCGCCGACGATGCGATAACTTTGCGGCGCGTTCACGTCTTCCAGTGTGACAGCGCCCTTGAATGTTGCCTTCACGGGGCCAACTTTTTGTTTAACGACGGCTTCAAAACCCGTTTCGGGGGTGCCGGTCAATTCTTCACAGCCCGGAATGCAGGCCCGAAGTGTGTCCACATTGTTCAGATGCGCCCAGACGGTCGCGCGGTCCGCTGCGATGATGCGTGTGCCGATCAGTTCCATGAAAAATCCCCCTATTCTAATTGATACGGTAACATGCCGCGTTCGTTCGGGTCCACGCGAAGTTGACTTGCCAAGGGTGGCACGGATCGGTGCGGGCAGGCATTGCGCTCACAAATACGACACGAAATTCCGATGGGAACAAACGCCGCTGCGTGCTCCACCATCATGTGATCGGCATAGACCAGCGCGCTGGCATGTTTGACCTCACAACCAAGCCCGATCGCATAGCGCCGCGTCGGGATGCCCCACGCGCCCCCCGGTTTGCTGACATCGCGCGCGAGGCAGAAATATCGAACTCCGTCAGGGGTTTGCGCCAACTGCCGTAACCAGCGGCCCGGCGTTTCAAAGGCGCTGTGCACATTCCAAAGCGGGCAGGCGCCGCCGAACCGCGCGAACTGCAATGTTGTGGCCGAATGGCGCTTGGTGATCGTTCCGGCCGGATCAACGCGTACGAAAAAGAACGGGATACCCTTGGCACCGGGGCGTTGCAGTGTCGACAATCTATGGGCAACCTGTTCAAGCGACGCGCCAAATCGATCCGCCATACGTTCCAGATCATGGCGCGTTTCCTGCGCCGCAGCCAGGAACACGCGATACGGCATCATCGCGGCACCGGCAAAATAATTTGCCAGCCCGACCTTGGCGATGCTGCGGGCTTGCGGTGATTGGAACCGCGCCAGATCCAGCGTCGCCTCTAACAGTTTGTCTTGTTTGATCAGGGCAACTTGCAACAAAAGCTGGAACCGTTGGGTTGCATGTGTCGACTTGGTCGAAATCGACAGCACATGCGTTTGCGGGTCATAATGGCGGATGGCGCCGTCGTCATAATTGACAACCCGCACACCGCTTTCCGCCAGCGCGCGCCGCGCTGCCCCATCAATGTCGCCCTCGGCTTTGGTCGCAAACCGTTCTGCCGCGTGATCCACAGCGTCGATGTAATTGTCGCAATAATGAAAGAAATCGCGCACTTCTTCCCATGGGGATGGCGACAACTGACTGTCTTCGCGCCCCAATGCTTCATCCAGTGCCGCCAAGCGTTCATGGGTTTGGCGGTAGGCCGTGTGCAATTCCAGAAACGCCCGCGCAAGGGCGGGGGCGTTGGATGCGGCCAATCGCAAATCGGCAAGCGGCGGTGTGGGGCCGCCAAAAATCGGGTCGGCCAGTGCTTCGCGCATGTCACCGACAAGACGCGCCTCATCGCCTGATTGCAGTTCGGTCACGTCGAACCCGAATTCCTGCGCCAGTGCTAGAACCACCGTCGTCGACACCGGTCTGTTATTGTTTTCCATCTGGTTCAGATAGGGCAGCGACACGCCCAGTTTTTCCGCGAACGTCTTTTGCGTGCAGCCGATGCGCCCGCGCAATTCACGTAATTTCGCCCCAGCGTAAAGTTTATGTGGTGCCAATTTTCGCGTCCCCAAACCCAGATTTTGCAAATTTGATAATAGGCTTTGCAAAATCGCGTGTCGAGGGATGGGATACGATTAGGCCTCAACCACCGAAGCGCGGCGTATCACCCACAGCGCGCAGACAGCGGACGCGATTGTCGTCAACAGCATCAAAATGATCAGCGGTCGCGCGCCCGTGTCTGGCCCAAGAACGAAGCCCGCGACCACCGACAATGCAGCACCACCACCGATCATGAACGCACCGCCAAGCCCTGCCGCAGATCCCGCAAGGGCAGGGCGCACAGACAACATTCCGGCATTGGCGTTGGGCAAAAGAATACCGTTTCCAAGGCCGATGAAGATCATAAAGCCAAAGAAAACAAACGGATGGCTGAACCCAGCGAGGTCAAGCAGCATCAGCGTCGACATGCCCGCAACCGTCAAAAGCGCGCCGATCAGCACCATTCGGTTGACCCCAACACGCACCGAATACCGGCCCGACAGACCATTGCCGATCAGGTAGCCAATCGCGGGTGCGCCAAAATAAAGGCCAAGTTCGGCAGGTTCCATTGCGAACACCTCTGTGCCGACAAATGGCGCGCCGCCAAGGTAGGCAAAGAACGCGCCAGATGCGAAGGCCGCCGCGAGGCAGTAGCCCCAAAACCGCTGTGATGTCAGCAGCTTGGGATATTCGCGTACTTGTGCGGCAAACCCGCCTTCGCGCTTGGTGAACGTCTCCCCTTGGTCGAAATATAGCAATATAAACAGCAGCAACCCGCCGCCTGCCAGCATCCAGAACGAGGCCTGCCAGCCAAATGCTTCGTCCAACACGCCGCCCACGGCGGGGCCCATCATCGGAACAATCGACATGCCCATCGTGACGTAGCCGATCATGGACGCAGCCTGATCTTGTGGCACCATATCGCGCACAACGGCGCGGCTGATCACGAAACCTGTGGCGATTGCTGTTTGCAGCAGTCGAAAGATCAAAAAGACTGTAAAATTAGGGGCATAGATGGCGCCAACGCTTGCGATCGTAAAGATGGCAACCGTGCCAATCATTACGGGTCGTCTGCCATACCGATCTGAAAACGGGCCAATTGCGACTTGTACCAGCGCGGTCGTCGCAAGGTAGGCAGAGACTGACAATTGCATCAGCGCGTATTCGACGCCAAAATGTTCTGCCATAGTCGGTAGCGACGGGAGAAACACGTTGAGCGATAGCGCCCCTATGCCGGCCATCAGGATCAAGGTTGCGATGTGGGGCGGAGTCGTGCGGTCAAGAAACCGCGTTTTTGGAAATGAGGACATGGAGCAACCGTTAGTCCTGCCCCACCGCGTCGTCCACCGAAATCGCTATGGGAATAGCCGCACAGCGCCTGTGCGAATTAGCTAATTTGCAAATAGGCAGACTTGCTAAGGCATTCGTTTGCAAATTTGCGGATTGGGACTCGGATCGCCCCGCATTTGCAGCTAGTTTGCGCAAAACGAAGGGGACAGATTCATGACCGACATCCTGCAAGAACTTGAAGACCGCCGCGAAGCCGCCCGTATGGGGGGGGGGCAAAAACGTATCGACAGCCAACACTCCAAAGGCAAGTTGAGCGCGCGTGAGCGGATTGAGTTGTTGGTCGATGACGGCAGCTTTGAGGAGTTTGACACCTTCGTCGCCCACCGCAGCATCGATTTCGGGATGGAAAAAACCCGCCCTGCCGGGGACGGTGTTGTCACAGGATGGGGGACGGTCAATGGCCGCCAAGTCTATGTTTATTCGCAGGATTTCACTGTTTTGGGTGGATCAGTGTCCGCGACCCATGCCGCCAAGATTACCAAGATCATGGATATGGCGATGCAGAACGGCGCACCGATTATCGGAATTAACGATTCAGGTGGCGCGCGTATCCAAGAAGGCGTCGACAGCCTTGGCGGGTATGGTGAAATCTTTCAACGCAATATCATGGCGTCCGGCGTGGTGCCGCAAATCAGTCTGATTATGGGCCCATGCGCCGGCGGTGCAGTCTACTCCCCTGCGATGACCGACTTTATCTTTATGGTCAAAGACAGTTCTTACATGTTCGTGACCGGACCCGACGTGGTTAAGACCGTCACAAATGAAGTCGTCACAG
>JAGGNB010000085.1 GCA_017886375.1 Octadecabacter sp. | reverse complement strand
ACATCAGGTAAGTCGGGAACGCCCAACTTGCGGTGCTCAGACTGCGTTCATCGGAATTTTCCACCACCAAGACCTGAAACATCCGCGGCAGGCAGATGAACGCCGCACCGGACACGAAAATCAGACCGATCCAGCGGCTTGGGCTCGGGGCCCACTGGCTTTGCGCCGATGCGTCGATCAAATCCAGCGTCGCACCAACGCCGCCCGCAACGCCCCAAACCACAAAAATACCAACAGCAAGCAACGCGCACAGCTTCACCACAGCCTCCACCGCAATGGCGAGCACAATACCGTGGTGGCGTTCATGTGCATCCAAGTTGCGCGTGCCAAACAACACCGTAAACACGGCCAGCCCCACGGCCACCCACATGGCCGCACGGTTGAGATCACGCGGAATCCAAACCTCATCACTGCTGGCGGCAAACACCGCGATTGATTGGGTGACCGATTGAAGTTGCAGCGCAATATAGGGCGTCGTGCCAACGATGGCCAAGACCGTCACCATCACCCCCAGCACGGGTGATTTGCCGTAACGCGATGAAATAAGGTCCGCGATTGATGTCAGACGTTGCGTGCGCCCGATCCGCACCAGTTTGCGCACCAGCCACCACCAGCCGATCATCACCAAAGTCGGCCCAAGATAGATCGTCAGAAATTCGAGCCCGGATCGCGCCGCATAGCCCACCGCGCCATAAAACGTCCAAGCGGTGCAATAAATACTCAACGACAAGGTGTAGATCGCCGAACTGCGCATCCATGCGGCTTTGCCCTGCGCGGCACGACGTTCAGCGGCAAAGGCGATCGAAAACAGGAACACGACATAGGCAAGAGACACGAGTATCAGCAGGTTGAATGAAATCATTCCCCGCCCCACCCGCTACGCTCTCCGTCGCCGTCCAGCGCCTCAGAAAACCGCAAGACCCGCGACAACAAAAACGCCAGCGCCACAAGCAGGACCCATAGGCCGAACACATAGATGATGCCGCTACTGGTCAGGCTTTGATCGGGGGTTTCGCGTGGCCACATCAGCGGCAACATCATCAAAACGGCCGCGAAAATCGGCAACCATCGCGCAGCGTCGCGAAACCGGCGTTGGCGGTAACTGCTCCGATCAAGAAATTCCGTTCGGATCGGTGTTTTCATGACTGCATCACCACACCATCACGGTGTTGCCAGCGCGCGTACGCTTTCCAACACTTCGGCGTTGGAAAATGGTTTGGTCATGAACCGCGTCGCCCCCAAACTGGCCGCCATTTCGCGATCCTTGGCTTGGCCGCGCGCCGTCAGCATCATCACTGGCACATCTTTGGTCTCAGCCTGCGCACGCAAATCGCGCAGAATGTCGTAGCCGGATCTTCCGGGCAGCATGACATCAAGAATAATCAGGTCCGGCACACCCTGCATGACCTTTGCCATCGCCGTTTCCCCGTTTGAATGCGTATGCACAGTCCAGCCATCCTTGGTCAGGATATAGCTGATCGCCTCGATGATATTGGGTTCGTCTTCGATCAAAAGGACGCGGTGGCCCATGTTTCACATCCTCCCAAATGCGCCTGCCACAAGCTACGCAAGCGACAGAGGTTGACTATTGCGACAACCGCGGGCGGAGTCAAAGGCCGAAATACCCGCGTTACAGCAAACTCGGGTGGCGACGGCTGGCGCAATTTGCAACATCGCAAACCCGACACCCTGGTCCGACGACGTCCGCAACTTGGTCCGTGCGCGCGGCGCGCACCAGCATTGTCGCGTTGATCCGGGGTTCCGCGTCAAACACGACACCCCCCACTGGGCCAGCGATTGCGAAACATTCAAACGGTGTGCGCGCGACCCCGGGAAGCCGCACAACGCGCCGGATTGCGCGGCCCGGTTGGGTCAACGCCTGATACAGCGGCCACAGCGGGCACGCGGCGCCAGATCGCGGCAGTCGGAAATCAAGCACAGGTTTCTGGAACGTCACGACCCCAGCGCCGTCGCACACGGCCAACCCCATCAGGGGGTGATCTGCATCGGCCCCGCCCGTTGAGGGCGGCAAATGTGCCAGGCGGCGCAGCACCATGTCCAACGGCACGCTGAACCGCGCCGCAAGCCTTGCGGGATCATAGGCCACAGCGCGGGCCGCTTGGCTGAACGCATCAAGGGGCAAACGGTCCGCGTCGCCCGCTGCGCGCTTTGCCCAGCCTTGCAGAATGGTGCGGGTGATCGTCTCTTTGACATCGCCGAACTGCATCTCCTCCCCCGCTTCAATGGCTGCAAAATAAAAACCCGATTGCGCAAGCACGGCCTCCGCCTGTTCCATCGCGGAATCCGTATGCGCGCCACCCGCTTCCATCTCCATATCCAAAAAACCCAGCAAAGCTTGGCTGCTTTGCGCCAAACGTGCAGAATCTGTGTCAATGTTGGTGTGAAACCGTGACTGCCAATCGGGGTCCAGATCGGGCGTCTCTACCAGAATGCTCGCGGTTGATCGGATTGCGGTGGCCGTGGAAATGACGTCGTGCAGTGAATTTGCGATCTGGCTGTCATGGGCCAAACGGTTGCTCTGCGCCTCTGCGCGGTCTTCTAACTGGATGATCCTGCGCCGCTGCGCTGCAATCAACGCGGCCCAACCTGGGAATCGCGCCACAAGGTCTTCGGCCCGCAGGTCTTCGACGCTGGCATGCGGAAATGCGGCGGCCGCTTCTTTCAGAGGGCCCAAAATGGTGTCGCCCACCTCATCGCCAAGCAACGCGGCGTCGATATCCAGCACCCGCGCCAGATCGCGCAACAGCTTGCCGCCGATTCTGCGGCGGTTGTGTTCGATCAGGTTCAGATAGGATCCCGATATACCAACCGCTTTGGCGACATTCGTTTGCCGCAACCCCAGATCAATCCGCCGATTACGCGCCCGTGTTCCCGTCAAAACCTGATCCGACATCCCAATTCCCTTAACAATATCGCCACTTTCTGCGCCGCGCAGATAATATCTTTACAAAATTCCGCGCCGCCTCGTCGAAATCTTTACAGAAATTATATTATTCCACAAACCCTTATTGAGTAATTTTCATAATGCCACTCTATTGGCGATGCTACTAAAAGCATGTGTGGTTGGACGGGAGGTTCAGCTGCATCACTCTAGGGAGGATACTATATGTCCAAATCAAACTTCACACGTCGTGGCGTCATGAAGACCGGCGCAGCTGCCGGCGCTGCACTGACACTACCCACATATCTGCGCGCCGACGGCCATGCAGGCTTCACGAACGCACCGGGCGACAGCGAAGTCGTTCTCGGCTTTAACGTGCCACAGTCCGGACCATATGCTGATGAGGGTGCGGACGAACTTCGCGCCTACGAACTGGCGGTCGAACACATTAACGGTGGCGGCGACGGCGGCATGCTGTCGACGTTCTCGTCCAAAGTATTGGACGGAACGGGTATCCTGGGTCGCGAAGTCAAATATGTGACAGGTGACACACAAACCAAATCCGATGCGGCTCGTGCATCCGCGCGGTCCATGATCGAAAAAGACGGCGCAATCATGATCACAGGCGGTTCTTCGTCTGGTGTGGCTGTTGCTGTTCAGGCGCTGTGCCAAGAAGCTGGCATCATCTTCATGGCGGGCCTCACGCACTCCAACGACACAACCGGTAAAGACCGCAAGGCCAACGGTTTCCGTCACTTCTTCAACTCGTATATGACCGGTGCGGCGCTTGCACCCGTGTTGGCAGCGCAGTACGGCACCGACCGTAAGGCCTACCACCTGACGGCGGACTATAACTGGGGCTATACAACACAAGAAGCCATCCAGTCGTCCACCGAGGCAATGGGTTGGGAAACTGTGAATACGGTTCTCACACCGCTGACACAGACGGATTTCTCGTCCTATATCGCACCTGTTCTGAATTCCGGCGCCGACGTTCTGGTTCTGAACCACTACGGCGGAAACATGATCAACTCGCTGACCAACGCGGTTCAGTTCGGCCTGCGCGATGCGCAAGCCAATGGCGTGAACTTCGAGATCGTCGTGCCGCTGTATTCCGAGCTGATGGCACGCGGTGCTGGTCCGAACATCAAGGGTATCCTTGGGTCGCAGAACTGGGACTGGAAGCTGGAAAACGAGCTGGGTGCAAAGTACTCTGGTACGAACGCATTCGTTCAGTCCTTCGGCACGAAATACGGCTTCCCACCATCTCAGGCGGCACACACATGTTACGTGCAGACGCTTTTGTATGCGGATGCCGTCACACGTGCAGGTTCGTTCGCACCATGTGCAATCGACGAGGCCCTGTCGGACTTCGAATTCGACGGCATGGGCAACGGTCCGACATTGTACCGTGGTTCAGACCACCAATGCTTCAAGGACGTTCTGGTCGTGCGCGGCAAAGAGAACCCCGAGAACGAATTCGACCTCGTCGAAATCGTCGAAGTCACACCCGTCGAGCAGGTCACCTACGCACCTGATCACCCGCAGATGGGCGGCGCAGAAGCCTCCTTGGGCGAGTGTAACAACGGCGCATAAGCCAATATCGTTGGGGCGGTTTCAGGCCGCCCCAACACCCTTTTACAGATATACCCAACACCCTTTTACAGATATAAATGCCCCGATCCGTCGCCACATGGCGTGCGGAGCCTATGCACCCACCGATCAGAGGTAACCTCGCTATGGACCAGATCATCGTTCAAATTCTTAACGGTCTAGACAAGGGGTCCGCATATGCGTTGATCGCCCTTGGTCTGACCATCATTTTCGGCACGTTGGGGGTGGTGAATTTCGCCCATGGTGCCTTGTTCATGATGGGTGCGTTCTGTGCCGTGATCACGTCCAAGATCCTGAGTGCGTCCCACAAAATTGTGGACGAAACGCGCACAGACTTCCTTGGCAATCCGCTCGAGGTTGATACCTTTTACGTTCAGGAATGGTTCGGAATGGCCGCCGGTCAGACCATAATGGAATGGGCCGTGCCCATCGCGATCCTGTTCGCGGTGCCGGTGATGATCCTTGTCGGTTTTGCCATGGAACGCGGGCTGATCAAACATTTCTACAAACGCCCCCATGCGGACCAGATCCTTGTGACGTTCGGTCTGGCCTTGGTGATCGGCGAGATCATCAAATACACATTCGGCGCCAACCCGATCCAGACCCCTGCCCCGCCCGCCTTTACAGGCTCATTGGATTTCGGAGTGTTTCTGGGGTTTGAGGCGCAGACGATCATGTATCCCTACTGGCGTCTGGTCTATTTCTTCTTCTCCGCGATGATCATCGCTGGTGTGTTCGCCTTTTTGCAATTCACCACTTTCGGGATGGTTGTACGCGCAGGCATGGCGGATCGTGAAACAGTGGGCCTGTTGGGCATTGATATCGACAAGCGCTTCACATTCATGTTCGGGCTTGCGGCCGCGGTCGCGGGTCTGGCGGGTGTGATGTACGCCCCCATCGTGGCCCCGAACTACTCAATGGGCCTCGATTTCCTGGTGCTAAGCTTTGTTGTGGTCGTCGTCGGTGGCATGGGCTCGCTGCCCGGTGCCGTCGCGGCCGGGTTCTTGCTTGGCATCCTCGAAAGCTTTGCCTCGATGCCCGTCGTGATCGACGTGCTGCCCGGCATCAACCAGATCATCATCTACCTTGTCGCAATCGTCATCTTGTTGACCCGTCCTCGTGGCCTGATGGGTCGCAAGGGCGTGATGGAGGAATAAGCCATGTTCGGACTTACCAAAAAAGACAGCACATTGATGCTGGTCGTGTTCGGGCTGGTTATGTTGGCACCGTTCCTCCTCAACCCCTTCCCCGAAGGCTCAGGGATGGCGCAATTCAACGCAGGCTATCCTGACTTGATGCAGCGCTTTGTGATCTTCGGAATCTTTGCAGTCGGGTTCAACCTGCTGTTTGGCCTCACCGGATACCTCAGCTTTGGTCACGCCGCATTTCTAGGCATCGGATCCTACGCTGCGATCTGGTCGATGAAACTGGTGACACTGAACGTGATCCCCGGAATTCTTGTGGCGATTGTGGTCGCGGGCGCCTTTGCACTGGTGGTGGGGTTTGTGTCGCTGCGCCGATCCGGCATCTACTTTTCGATCCTGACACTGGCCTTCGCGCAGATGATGTTTGCAATGGCCTATTCGGTACTGACGCCGATCACGGGTGGTGAAACCGGTTTGCAAATCAAAAACACCGACACACCGCTGTTTGGTGGCCCTGTCGATGGAAGCATCGGACGCGCCAACCTGTTTGGCTACGAGATGGGTAATTCCATGGAATTGGCCGTCGGAAATCACTTGTTCACCTTCAACCTTGGCTACTACATCGCCGGATTCTTCCTTCTGCTGGCGTTCTACCTGTCAATCCGCATCTTCCGCTCCCCGTTCGGCATGATGCTGCGGGCGGTAAAATCCAACCAACAGCGGATGAACTACACAGGCCTCACACCCAAACGCTACACCCTGTCGGCCTTCGTGATTTCGGGCATGTACGCCGGACTTGCCGGTGGCCTGATGGTGGCGATGGACACCCAAGTCGGACCGGAGCGCATGTTCTGGACCGCATCGGGCGAGGTCGTGATCATGACAATCCTTGGCGGTGCAGGCACCTTGATGGGCCCCGTTCTCGGCGCGGGTATGATCAAATATATGGAAAACATCATCTCCAAGATCAACAAAGACATCTTGCACGAATGGTTCGCCTTTCTGCCCGATGGCCTTGAAGATGTGATCGTGTCGCTTGTCTATCCGTTCATCGGCAAAGGCTGGCACCTGACCATGGGCATCTTGTTCATGTTGGTTGTGATCTTTCTGCCCGGTGGTCTGGTTGAAGGCGGTCAACGCATCGCCAAACTGTTCCGCCGCAATAAAACCGCTGACACGCAGGACGCCACGTCCCGCACGCCCGCAGAATAAGGAGCCGAAACAATGGCACTACTTTCAGTCAAAGGCGTCAACAAACGGTTCGGCGGCCTGCAAGCACTTGGCGATGTGAACCTCGATGTGATGGAAAACACCTGCCACGCGATCATCGGCCCAAACGGCGCGGGCAAGTCTACCCTGCTCAACGTGCTGGTCGGCAAACTGATCCCGGACAGCGGGTCGGTCGTGTTTGACGGCCAATCCGTGCTGGGGCGCAAGCCGCACCAGATCAACCAGATGGGCATCAGCCGCGTGTTCCAAACGCCTGAAATCTTTGCCGATCTGAATGTGATGGAAAACATGCTGATCCCGTGTTTTGCCAAACGCGACGGGGCCTTCCGGATGCATGCATTCGAATCCGTGCGCCACGAAAAATCCATGATCGAAAAAGCCGAAGCCATGCTGGATGAGGTGAACATGCTCGACAAGCGCGACATGCTGGCGTCGTCCATGTCACGCGGTGACAAACGTCGCCTCGAAATGGCGATGTGTCTGGTGCAAGAACCGCGGCTGTTGCTGCTGGATGAACCTACCGCTGGCATGGCGCGCGCAGACACCGAAAACACCATTGAATTGCTCAAGTTGATCCGCAAAGAACGCGGTGTCACTATGGCCATCATTGAACACGACATGAACGTGGTGTTTTCGCTGGCAGATCGCATCACCGTGCTGGCCCAAGGCACGCCGCTGGTCGAAGACACGCCAGACAATATCAAAGGCCATCCAAAAGTGCGCGAAGCCTACCTCGGCGAAGCGCAGGTCGAAGGAGTTAACTAATATGACACACGTTGAACACCTCGAAGCCGAAGGCCCCTTCTCCAAAAATCGCAATATGGCCGCCACTGCGCCCAAGTACCTGTCGATTTGGAACATGGAAGCCTATTACGGCGAAAGCTACATCGTCCAAGGTGTCAGCTTTGATATCCACGAGGGCGAAATCCTCGCACTTTTGGGTCGCAACGGCGCGGGCAAAACATCCACTCTGCGCGCCATTGCCCGTATGGATGATCCGCAGCTGAACAGTGGCGAAATCTGGCTTGACCATAAGCCCTTGCACGAGATGAAATCGTGGCAGGCTTCACAGGCGGGCATCCAGCTTGTGCCCGAAGATCGCAGCATCATTCCTGGCCTGACCGTCGAAGAAAACCTGAAACTCGCCCAAATTGCCCCGCCTATTGGCTGGTCACTGGACCGCGTGTACGATTTGTTCCCGCGTCTGAAGGAACGGCGTAAACAAGACGGCATCACCCTGTCGGGCGGTGAACAACAGATGTTGTCGATCGCGCGCGCGCTGTGTCGTGACATCAAGGTGTTGTTGCTGGATGAACCCTATGAAGGCCTCGCGCCAGTGATCGTACAGGAAATTGCCAAGACGCTGGAACTGATCCGCGATCAAGGCATTACCACCGTTATCGTGGAACAAAACGCAGTCGCCGCGTTGAAACTGGCCGACCGCGCCGTGATCCTCGACATCGGTAAAGTCGTCTTTGACGGCTCTGCGAAAGAAGTGCTGGAAGACGAAGACCTGCGCTCCAAGTACCTCGCGATCTGACTTCAGTTGCGGGACCAAACCGGTCCCGCAATGCCACCCGCGCGCAGACCTGTTGTGTACAGGTTGTGTACAGCATGTGTACGTTGTGTGACTCGCCCAAATTGGCCCCAATTCAAATAAGGGATGCCCCATGTCCGCCAAATCCAAAACCTACCCCCCCACCGCCGCAGCCGCCAAACGCGCCCATGTTGACGCGGCTGGTTATGACAAAATGTATGCCCATTCCATTGCAGATCCTGACGGGTTTTGGGGCGAACATGGCAAGCGCATCGATTGGATTAAGCCCTTCACAACAGTGAAGAATACGTCGTTTGCACCCGGCAAAGTCGACATCAAATGGTTTGAAGACGGCACCCTGAACGTGTCCGCCAATTGCGTGGATCGTCACGTCAAAACCCGCGGCGATCAGGTGGCTATTATTTGGGAACCGGATGATCCAAACACGACGGACTCGCTGCATATCACGTACAGTGAACTGCAAGTCCACGTTTGCAAAATGGCCAATGTTCTCCAGACCTTAGGCGTCACCAAAGGCGACCGCGTCGTCATCTATATGCCGATGATCCCAGAAGCCGCCTACGCGATGCTGGCCTGCACACGCATCGGCGCTGTGCACTCCATCGTGTTCGCAGGCTTCTCACCCGACGCCCTCGGCACGCGCATCAACGGCTGTGACGCCAAAGTCGTCATCACCGCCGACCACGCCCCCCGTGGTGGCAAGGCGACCCCCTTGAAATCAAACGCAGATAAAGCGCTGCTGCACTGCAAAGACAGCGTCAAATGCCTCGTTGTGAAACGCACTGGCGCCCAAACCACGTGGACCGATCGCGACTACAGCTACAACGACATGGTTCTGGACGCCGACGACTATCAGCAACCCGTTGAAATGGCGGCAGAAGACCCGCTGTTCATCCTTTATACATCAGGCTCAACAGGTCAGCCCAAAGGCGTCGTTCACACCACGGGCGGCTACCTCGTCTATGCGGCCATGACCCATGAATACACATTCGATTACCACGAGGGCGATGTGTTCTGGTGCACGGCGGATGTCGGCTGGGTCACGGGCCACAGCTATATCGTCTATGGCCCACTGGCCAACGGCGCCACCACGATCATGTTTGAAGGCGTGCCGACCTACCCCGACGCTGGTCGCTTCTGGGAGGTTTGCGCCAAGCATAAAGTCAATCAATTCTACACCGCCCCGACAGCTATTCGCGCGCTCATGGCGCACGGAAATGACTGGGTCGAAAAACACGACCTTTCCGATCTCAAATTGCTCGGCTCTGTGGGTGAACCGATCAATCCCGAAGCGTGGAATTGGTACTATGACGTTGTTGGCAAAGGCAATTGTCCCATCGTCGACACGTTCTGGCAGACCGAAACGGGTGGCCATATGCTGACCCCCCTGCCCGGTGCGACGACCCTGAAACCAGGGGCCGCGCAGGTGCCGTTCTTCGGTGTGCAGCCTGTTGTGCTGGACCCGCAATCGGGCGAAGAAATTCACGGCAACGACGTAAACGGCGTGTTGTGCATCAAAGACAGCTGGCCCGGTCAGATGCGCACCATCTGGGGTGATCATGAGCGTTTCGAAAAGACATATTTTGGTGATTACGCGGGCTATTATTTCTCCGGTGACGGCTGCAAACGCGACGCAGACGGCGACTATTGGGTCACGGGGCGCGTTGACGACGTGATCAACGTCTCCGGCCACCGCATGGGCACCGCAGAAGTCGAATCCGCGCTTGTGGCACATGTCGCCGTGGCCGAAGCCGCCGTGGTCGGCTATCCCCACAGCATCAAAGGCCAAGGCATCTATGCCTACGTCACGCTGATGAACGGCATTGAGCCGACGGACGAGTTGCGCAAAGAGCTTGAAAAATGGGTACGCACAGAAATCGGCCCCATCGCCAAGCCTGACTTGTTGCAGTGGGCCCCCGGCCTGCCAAAAACCCGTTCCGGTAAAATTATGCGCCGCATTCTGCGCAAGATCGCCGAGAATGATTTTGGTTCCTTGGGGGATACGTCAACCCTTGCGGATCCATCCGTCGTCGACGAGTTGGTAGAAAACCGGATGAATCGCGATTGATCAAACCTAAAAAACCGAAAATATGCCGCATCGATCCGTCAGTGCGGCATATTTTGTGTTCAAAGACGCAAAATAGATCGCGATAAACGATTTGTTAAGGGCTGCGCAGCACAAGTAAGATCGGTGGGGGCTCCGTTTTAAAAACAGGAGCCTGAGATGGACTTTCATAACGAAACCGGCGTCGGCCAACCCGCCGTACAGCCTGCTTTGCAATCTGCGCCTCCGCCAGTGGTGTCGGACGGCCGTGCACCGGCTGACGCATCCGCAATAGCCAAGGACCCAACGCCTGAGGTGCCACTGCCGGTTCCGGCCAGTCCCTCACAAACAGGCCTCATCAGCAAAGCAGCGCTTGCCGATAGCAAACCGGCATCAAAACTCGAAACGTCTGGTTTGTCGGCAGTCCAGCGCACGCTAAAGCCCTATGGCATCAATATGTTGCCGGAATTACATGATGCTCCCAAGCTCGAGGCGCCGTCTCAAAACTAGGCATTATAACCCAACGTCATTTTTCCCCGTTCGGCCCGCTTTCCACCCTTGCCACCTTGGTGTAGGACAATGGTAGTGTTTGCGATAGACCAAGATGAAACGCGCCAAAAGACAGGCAACACGCCGAGGGAACAATGACCAAAACGACGCCGCAAGATTCCGCCCGCGATTCAGATGTCAGCTTCATTAAAGCGCTGGCTGAACTACTTCGCGAAAACGATTTGACAGAATTGCAGGTAAAACGCGATTACGGCGAGAACGACAGCCTTAATGTGCGCGTCAGCCGCAAGCCCCCTGCACAAGTGGTGACGCAAATGGCCCAAGCGGCCCCTGCACAAACGATGGCAGCGCCCGCCGCTGCCGCGTCCATCACACCTGAGGCCAGCGCGGACCCCGCCAGTTTGCCCGGTGCGGTCACATCGCCAATGGTCGGCACAGTCTACATGTCCCCCGAGCCCGATGTCGCCGCTTTCGTGAAAGTCGGCGACAAGGTCAGCGAAGGCGACACCTTGCTGATCATCGAAGCAATGAAAACCATGAACCACATCCCTGCGCCGAAATCCGGCACGGTTAAGCGGCTTTTGGTCGAAGATGGTGCGCCGGTTGAATTCGGCGCCCCTCTGATGATCGTCGAGTAAGGCTCAAAGGTTAGGGACTGAAATGTTTAATAAAATCCTCATCGCGAACCGTGGGGAAATCGCCCTGCGCGTGATCCGCGCCTGTCGCGAAATGGGCATCGGCTCAGTCGCGGTTCACTCCACAGCTGATGCTGACGCCATGCACGTGCGCATGGCCGACGAAAGCGTGTGCATCGGCCCCGCGCCATCACCGCTTAGTTATTTGAACTTTCCAGCGATCATTTCAGCGTGTGAAATCACTGGTGCGCAGGCGATCCATCCGGGCTACGGGTTTCTGTCCGAAAATGCACAATTTGTGCAGGTCGTCGAAGACCACGGATTGACGTTTATCGGCCCCACAGCGCAACACATCCGCACGATGGGCGACAAAATCACCGCCAAAGACACGATGAAAGCCCTCGGCGTGCCCTGCGTGCCAGGCTCCCCCGGCGGTGTCGACACGGTTGAAGATGCGTTAAAAATTGGTGAAGAATTTGGCTATCCCGTCATCATCAAGGCCACCGCTGGCGGCGGTGGCAAGGGTATGAAGGTCGCGAATTCGGCTGACGAAATGAAATCAGCATTCCAGACAGCGCGCGCCGAAGGTAAATCGAATTTCGGCAACCCAGAAGTTTACATCGAGAAATATCTGACCACCCCGCGCCACATAGAAATCCAAGTATTCGGCGACGGCAAAGGAAAGGCCGTGCATTTAGGCGAACGCGATTGTTCGCTACAACGCCGCCACCAAAAAGTTTTTGAGGAAGCCCCCGGCCCATCGATCACGCCAGAAGAACGTGCGAAGATCGGTAAAGTTTGCGCCGATGCCTGTGCCAATATCAACTACATCGGCGCGGGCACGATTGAATTCCTGTATGAAAACGGTGAGTTCTACTTCATCGAGATGAACACCCGCCTTCAAGTCGAACATCCCGTCACCGAAGCGATCTTCGATCAAGACCTTGTGCGCGAACAAATTCGTGTGGCGTCCGGGCTGCCGTTGTCATTCACCCAAGACGATCTAAAAATTCGCGGCCACGCCATCGAAGTTCGAATTAACGCCGAAAAATTGCCGAACTTTTCACCTTGCCCCGGTCGGATTACGCAATTTCACGCGCCGGGCGGCCTAGGTGTGCGGATGGATTCCGCGCTGTATGATGGCTATTCAATCCCGCCCTACTACGACAGTTTGATCGGAAAACTCATCGTCCATGGTCGCGACCGACCAGAAGCATTGGCCCGCCTTGCGCGGGCTTTGGGCGAATTGATCGTTGATGGCGTCGACACGACCATCCCACTGTTCCACGCGCTCCTGCAAGAAGATGCAGTACTAACGGGCGACTATAACATCCATTGGCTGGAACACTGGCTCGAAACCAATCTCACCTAGGGATTGGCCGCAGCACGCAGGTGCCACGCCGCATGTCTGTTTCACGATAATAGTCTGACACCCCGCGCCGATCATCCTTGGCGCGGGCGTCCCAATCCACCCAATCGCAGCTGTAATCCAACGCTTCGGCCATGCGCCACATGGCTTTGAAGCTGGGGATGGCCTTGATCGCACGCTCTTGGCCCTCATATTGCGGGATCGCGTTCAGGACGTTTGATGTCAATTCAGACACCAGCATCATCATGGATGCCGGACGCCGCATGAATTCGCTATCGACGATAATCAATTTCGGCTTCAGCTTGCGGATCAACAAAAACAGCCGGAAATGGTCCATCAGGTGATACAGGATGCCAAAAACCGCCACGACATCATAGGTTTCGCCATTGGTAATGGCAGCGCCCAATTCATCGTATATGTCCCCAACCCGCAGCTCTACCTTGCTTTTGAGCGCCTCATCCGGAAAGTCGTCGAACATATCGACCATCTCTTGGCGCCCCTCAATGCCCACAACAGATGCAGCACCCGCACCGGCAAATGCGTAAGACCACCGACCGTCATGCGACGCGAGATCCAAGACCCGTGACCCTGAAATTTCAGATGCAAACGGCGCGATAAGTGCATCATGGCGCTTATTCATCCGCTGTATCGGTGCGGTGTGATCATGATAATATGGCAAGTCAGCAATGAAATCGAAAAAACTCATTTACCGTTCCCCCTTTTTTGGACCAATTATTTACGCCCCGCCGTGATCGTGCAACAACCTTTCTGGATGAATGAGGGCTGCACATGGCTACGACGCTAACACCGGAAATGCTGCTGTCGGCCTATGCGAGCGGCATTTTTCCAATGGCTGAGCATCGTAGTGATGAGGACCTGTTTTGGGTGGACCCGCGTCAGCGTGGAATCCTGCCATTGGACGGATTTCACATCTCTAGGTCCCTCGCCAAGTCTATTCGATCTGAACAGTTTTCGATCACCTATGATGTTGATTTTGCTGGCGTTGTTACGGGTTGCGCGGACCGTGGGGAGACGTGGATCAATGACATGCTGAAGACGCTCTACAACCAGCTTCACCGCGCACGCGCGGCGCATTCTGTTGAGGTTTGGGACAACGGGGTGCTTGTCGGTGGTGTATTTGGCATCACTTTGGGCGGCGCATTTTTTGGCGAAAGCATGTTCAGCCACCGCACCGACGCGTCCAAGGTCGCGCTGGCTTATTTGGTGGATCGCTTGGCCGTCGGCGGTTTCGATTTATTCGACACGCAGTTCATAACGCCGCATTTGGCCAGTCTTGGCGGAGTTGAGGTGTCTCGCGCAAAGTATCGAAAACGGTTGTATGCCGCACTCAATCTCGATGCTGATTTTGATCGTCAGACGGGCGTTTCGGATGCCTATTCGCTGCTACAACGCAACGCCCAGACGTCATAGCGTGGATGATCCAGCGCGTTGAGGGCGGGGGCTGAAGCAATCATCCAGCCGCGAAAAACCGGATCAGCGGCGTTGTTGTAGACGATCGTCAAAAGCGTATAGGCATCGCCGGATTGATTGCCACTCGGGTAGCGGCACTCGGTCATCGTGATCGCCAAAAGACCGACGGTCTGGGTCTGGCCATTGCCAAATTCGAGGTCTTGCGTGCGGCCCGTAATCTTGTCAAGGACTCGCAACGTCCCGCCCGATGCCGTCGTCGCCTCCTGCGCGAAAACGGGCATCGCGAGGCAGATCAGCAGGGCCGTCAGAAACGTTTTCACGCCTCTTCTCCTCCGACAAATTTCATCAGCAATTGGATCAGGCTCACAGCACCTTGGGTGTCTTGGATCAACCCGCCGTCGACAAACATTTCAAACGATCCACCGGGTACAATTTCAACGAATGTACCGCCCAAAAGCCCCTCGGATGCGACAACGGCCGCGCTGTCATCGGGAATCGAAATGCCCTGATCAATCGTAAAGATCGCATCGGCGCGGTATGTTTCGATGTTTAAATCTAACCCGCTGACCGTGCCGACCGACACGCCCGCAAGCCGGATATCTGTGCCGACGCTGACGCCTTCAGCAGATCGGAAGTTGGCCTTCAGGTCTATGCCGCTGGCAGACCCGGCTAGGCCTGTCGCGCTGCCGATGAACCATAAAAATCCCAACGCCACCGCAAGAACGGCTCCCCCGACGACGACCTCTGTAGTGTTTTCACGCATATCTATTCCGGCGTCCATGCTTCGTAATCAGCGCGTTTTGCGGGATCGGTGCGGCGTAATGACCCTGCTGGCGCATAGGCCGCGGCGGTCCCTGTCAGGTTTTGGATGTGTGGCTTTTCCCATGACTTGTGGGTCAGTGGCATGTCGCTCGGCGTTTCGTCCCACGTATGGTGCAGCCAGCCATGCCATTCAGGGCTGACGCGGCTGCCCTCAACTTCGCCATTGTAAATCACCCAGCGTCGCGTGCCCGCAGCGTTGGTGTAGTAAATGTTGCCAAGCTCGTCCTCGCCAACTTTTTTACCATTGCGCCAGGTCCATAGCTGCGTGCCGAGCGTTTGCCCGTCCCACCACGTAAAAATTCGTTTAATAAAGTTGAGAACGCCCATGGTTATGGCTCCAATTTGATTAGACCAGTGATGCCCGATATTGGCAGGCAGGTCCAGAGGGCCATTAATCCAACGACAGCCCATTGCGCATTAACCCGCCAGCGCGGTGACTTCGATTTCGATGCGATCCTCGGATGAAATCAGCTTTGCTTCGATCACGGTCGCGGCGGGGGGATGATCGCCGAACGCGTCGCGCAGAAGCGGCCAGCAGGATTCAAATTCGCGGATATCGGTCATATAATAAACGACGCGGACAACCTTTGAGAAATCCGATCCCGCCTCACGCAGCGCGCGTTCGATCACGCCGAGCGCGGACGCGCACTGCCCGACTGTATCCGTCGGCATATCATCAGCGTGGGCACAGCAACCCGCAACATGAACAAATCCACCCGCAACCACCGCGCGACAATAGCCGACTTTGGCCTCAAACTCACCGCCGGAAGAAATGCGTTTGATGGTCATTAGCCAGCCGTTGCCGGCTTGGCTTTCTTTTTGGTGTCATCGTGGATCATCAAAGGTTGCGCGTCTGGGCCGACGGCCTCTTCGTTCACCACCACTTCTGTCACCGTGTCCATGCCGGGCAATTCAAACATCGTGTCGAGCAAGATGTCTTCCATGATAGACCGCAATCCCCGCGCGCCTGTTTTACGTTCAATTGCGCGTTTGGCAATCGCCACAAGCGCGTCATCCGTGAACGTCAGCTTGGCGTTTTCCAGTTCGAACAAGCGCTGGTATTGCTTGACCAATGCGTTCTTCGGCTTGGACAAAATCGTGACAAGCGCGTCTTCGTCGAGATCTTCAAGCGTCGCGATCACGGGCAAACGGCCAACAAATTCCGGAATCAGACCAAATTTCAGCAGGTCCTCTGGTTCGAGGTCATTGAAAATTTCACCCACGCCACGTTCATCAGGACCGCGTACTTCAGCGCCAAAGCCCATGCCAGCGCCTTTGCCGCGCTGCGCGATAATCTTGTCGAGACCCGCAAATGCGCCGCCACAAACAAACAGGATATTCGTGGTGTCAACTTGCAAGAATTCCTGCTGTGGATGCTTGCGCCCGCCTTGTGGCGGCACGGACGCAATGGTGCCTTCCATGATTTTAAGCAACGCTTGCTGCACGCCTTCACCCGATACATCGCGGGTGATGGATGGATTGTCAGACTTCCGCGTAATCTTGTCGACCTCGTCAATATAGACGATGCCGCGCTGTGCGCGTTCGACGTTGTATTCGGATGCCTGCAACAGCTTAAGAATAATGTTTTCAACATCTTCACCGACATAACCCGCTTCGGTCAGGGTCGTGGCGTCGGCCATCGTGAACGGAACGTCCAAAATGCGGGCCAGCGTTTGCGCCAACAGCGTTTTGCCACAACCCGTCGGGCCGATCAGCATGATGTTGGATTTCGCCAGTTCGATGTCGGACTTATCGGCGTGGTTCAGACGTTTGTAGTGGTTGTGCACGGCCACTGACAGCACGCGTTTCGCATGTCTCTGACCGATGACATAATCATCCAAGACCTGACAAATCTCAAGCGGGGTTGGCACCCCTTCTGAGGACTTCAGCCCTGCCGATTTGGTTTCTTCGCGGATGATATCCATGCACAATTCTACGCATTCATCACAGATGAACACAGTCGGTCCCGCAATCAGTTTGCGCACCTCATGCTGGCTCTTGCCGCAAAAGCTACAATAGAGGGTGTTCTTGCTGTCGCCGCCAGACGTCGTCGCCATGTCTCATTCCCTTAGCCATCAAGGCCTATAATACGTGTTTCGGGCTGCTTTGGACGCATCCTATGGCAGCCCGAAATGGTCCACAACGTCAAAACGTCGTGTGTTACATCAAGTTTTGTCGTCTTCTTTCGCACGGTTCTCAACGATCTCATCGAGATGGCCCCACTCCTTGGCCTCTTGCGGTGTCATCCAGAGATCACGATCAAGCGCTTTTTGCACTGTCTTAAGCGACTGCCCCGAATGCTTAACGTACAGTTGATACATCCGCTCGCGCGTTCTTTCGATGTGACGCGCGGAAATCAGGATGTCCTCGGCCTTGCCTTGTGATCCGCCAGATGGCTGGTGGATCATCACTTCGGCGTTGGGCAGCGCAAACCGCATGCCTTTTTCGCCACCGATCGCAATCACCGACCCCATTGACGCCGCCATGCCACAAATCAGCGTCGACACCTTTGGTTTGATGTATTGCATCGTGTCATAGATCGACAATCCGGCCGTCACCTCCCCCCCTGGGGAGTTGATGTACATGCTGATTTCTTTCTTCGGATTCTCCGCCTCGAGGTGCAGCAATTGTGCGACGATCAGGTGGCTCATCCCGCTATGGATGGTCCCGTTCACGAAAATAATCCGTTCTTTCAGCAGACGGCTGAAAATATCATAGGCGCGTTCGCCGCGTGCGGTCTGTTCGACCACCATCGGAACGAGATTCATGTAAGTATCAGTGGGGTGTTGCATATGCTCTGCCTTCGGATTTTGACGCGTTCGCACGTCGTGTACGGGAATTTTGTTACGCAAACCTTAGTGGCGCAGTCGAGGGGCTTCAAGAGCACCCCAATGGAATTGGAGTACGATTTAATAAAGCACGACGGGGGCGGAATTCAACCACGCGAGACGCATTTCTTGCTTCAGCGTGCGGGCTTAACAGCCCTAGGGTTCGCGCAGGGCTTCTTGTGAGCGATACAGAGGCTTGGTGAGGTATTGTAAAACAGTCTTTGACCCCGTGTGCAATTCCACGTCCGCCTGCATACCGGGGCGAATTTCGATCTGGGACTGACGTTCACCGAGGTCTGCGGTGTTGACCCGCAGCGTCACACGGTAATGGGGCGGCGCGTTGGGGTCGCGATCATCCTCAAACGTGTCAGCTGAAATCAACTGCACCACACCGCTCAGCGATCCATAAATCGTGTAGTCATAGGCACTGAGTTTTATTGTCGCAGCCTGACCAGGGATGACGTTGGCGATATTGGAGGGCGAAACTTCGGCCTGAACAAACAGTTCATCGTCCAGCGGGATAATCTGAAAAATCTCTTCTCCGGGGCGGATTACGCCGCCGATTGTCGTGACGCCAAGGTTGTTGACGATCCCGCGCATGGGACTGGTGATCGTTGTGCGGGTCAGACGGTCTTCGGCGACACGCAGATCTTGGCGCAGGCTCGCCAAGGCGGACAACACGTCAGAATATTCGGAGGCGCGGTCAAGTTCGGCCTGCGTAATGATTTCGTTATAATGGTTCAGCGCATCAGAATTTGATTTGCGCGCACGGCTAACTTCAATCAACGCCGCAATTTCACGCTCAAACAGGTCTTCCATCACCGCCAATTCGCGCTGTGTTTCGGTGACGATCGACTGCGCCCCTTCGCTGCGGCCAACGTAATCGGACTGGCGCGCGTTCAGCAATGCGCGTTCGGATGCAACCATTTCTGGGCTGTAGACCGCGATGGCGTCGGGAACATTGAAGCTGAACATGCCGGCAATCTCGGCCTCAAGCCGCAGACGCCGAATTTCAGCCGCGATCACTTGTTCGCGCAAATCATCAACCGAGGTTTCAAACTGCGTGCCGCGCAGGCGTGCCAGCACATCGCCCGGCTCGACCTCATCGCCCTCACTGACCAGCAATTCAGCCAAAATGCCGCCTTCGAGGTTCTGGATAATTTGTGGGCGCGACGATGACACGATGCTGCCCTTGGCGCGCACTATCTCGTCAATGGCGGCGAATTTCGCCCACAACAGAAAGATCAAAACCGTGGCGCCAATCAGCCAGATCAGCAGGCTTGGCCCCTTTGTGCGGCTTTCAAATTCGTCGCTAAACGTTACCATCAGGCGATTGCCCTGTTTTTGTTCTTTTGCAGATGCGCCAGCACCTCATCGCGTGGGCCATCCACGGCCAAACGGCCATTTTGTAAGATCACTGTCCGCGTGGTGAGTTGCAAAATCGGCACGCGGTGGGTCGCGATGATCGCCGTGCGCCCGTTCAGCCATGTTTCCAGCCGACTAACCAGCGTCGCTTCAAGCGTTTGATCCAGCGCCGCAGTCGGTTCATCGAGCAGGCAGATCTTTGGGTCTTGCAACCACAACCGCGCCCAGCCCAACGACTGACGCTGCCCGATGGACAGGCCTTCGCCGCCATCGGAAATTTCCAGATCAAGGCCCTTGGGGTGATTGCGCACGAATTGACCCAAGCCTGCAAAATCGAGCGATTGTAGCAGGCGGTCGTCATCGCGTTCCAGCAACGTCAGGTTCAGGTTTTCGCGCAGCGTGCCACTGAACAGCCGCACTTCTTGGGACAGGTAGCCGATAGAACGGCGCAGATCGCGCGGCATCACCTGCCCCATATCGACCCCGTCGACCAATACGCGGCCCTTGGTGGGGCGGTAAATGCCTGACAGCAATTTCAACAACGTGGACTTGCCGGACCCGTTCGATCCTAGCACCGCAATGCGCTGCCCCGGTTCGATCCTCAGCCCCGGAATATCAAGGGTCTGCCCACTGTCGGCATTGTAGCAAAACGCGATGTCGCGCAGCTCAAAGCCGCCCTTCATTTCTTCGCGGCGCAGGTATTGGCGATCTTCGTCTTGATCTTGTTCGGCGTCCACAATTTCGCCCAACGCCTCTAGTGCGGCCTTCACATTAGACCAACGCGCCAGCGTCGATGCAAGCTGCGTCAATGGGCCAAGTGTGCGCGATGTCAGGATACCCACGGCGATGATCGTGCCGACAGTGAACTGACCCGTGAACACCATAAACGTGCCTGCAACGACCGCCGCCACATAGGTCGCCTGTTGCACGCCTTGCGCCCAGAACGTCAGGGTGCTGGCGAGTTTGCGCTGCTCGGACGTGGCAAGCGATGAAACGGCAGAAAGTTCGGCCCACAGGCGTTTGAACCGGTCTTCACCGCGCTGCGATTTGATCGTGTCAGCCTCGTATATAACCTCGTGCAGCAGTTTGTTTGATTTGGTCGACGCGCCTTGGGTCTGTTGCGTCAAGGCAATCATTTTTTTCTGCAGAAAGAACGATGGCAGCACCATCAACACGCCACCGACGAACAATACCCACACAACATTGCCGCCAATTGATGCAACAAGTGCCAAAAACAATACAATGAAGGGAAGGTCCGTCAGGGTGCCAATCGTCGATGCGGTGAAAAACTCACGCACCGATCCAAATTCGCGCACGGCTGAAAACAAGCCAGAAGGCGTCTGGCCTTCCTTGCCGCGCCGCATTCCCAACAGACGATCCATCAAAAGCGATTGAACCTGTAATTCGATTTTGCGACCTGCACCGTCCATCAAACGGGCACGCGCAATGCGCAGTCCGGCCTCAAGCAGCATCGCAAGACCGGCACCGATCGCCAAAACCCACAGCGTCGCCGTCGATTGGTGCGGGATCACGCGGTCATAAACTTGCAAGCTGAACAACGCCACGGCGACAGCCAAAAGGTTCGCCACAAACGACCCCAGCGCAATTTCCGCGATGTGGCGGCGGAATTGCAGCATTTCGCCCCAGAACCAGTGGGCTTTCTTGCCTTTGCGGGCGTGTTTTTTGGTCAGGTCCGCAACCGACATGTCAGCACGCAAAACGATGCCACTGAAATAGGGCAGAAAATCCGATAGCGGCACTTCGGCGCGATTATCACGACAGGTGGTGTCAAAGACGATGACCGCGTCGTCGGTCTGATCAAGCACCAGCAACACATGCCCGCTCGTCATTTCGACAAGGGCGGGCCATTGATCCGGCGTGAGTTTTCGCACTGTGGTCACGGTACTGATCATGCCTGCATGGTTCAAAGCCTTGGCAATGGCGCGCGGCGTGATGTCACCGCCATCCGTGGCTGTCATCACCTCAAGCAAATCAGACCGCACGATGTCCACACCCAGCAAACCCGCATAGGTCGCGGCCAGATCAGCGCGCGCTTTGGCTTTGTCGCTGTAACGATCCTCAGCGCGGGCGGCTTCAAACACGGGAATTGGCGCATCCGCGGCAGGACCAGCGGCCGCGAGAGCCTCTGGATTGCCGACGCGCGTCAGCTGACCGCCGCGGGTGGCGTTGATATCAAAAGCAAGGACCGGGCCGCTCAAATATCTTCTCCGTCAACCAAGGTGCCGTAGATGCGGGCCAGTTTCAGTTCTTGGCGGGCAAGGTCATAGCGCAGCGCGACGGCATCGCGTTCAGCGTCTAGTTTGGTGCGAAACACACCGACAACTTCGGGCACAGATCGTTGCCCCGCGCGCAATTGATGTTCAAACAAAGTGTAGGCGTTGTTGGCCTGAGTGATGATTGTGGTGATGTTGGCCTGTTGACGGTGCAGTGACGTAATCAGCCCCTCAATCGCGGCGACTTCGCGTGCGCTGTCTTCGCGCTGTTCGGCAACTTGCAATTCAGCCGCGCGACCCATGGCGTCAATCGCGGCCAGATCGGCGCCGCGCCCAAAGCCAAGCCCGTTGGGAATACCGACATTGATTCCCGCCTTGCCGCCCTGCCCGACCGCCCCCGATGCCGTGATGTTGGGTGAATACCCGGCCTGCAATGCGCGGGCTTCGGCCATACCGCGTGTGCCTTGGGCCTCGACCTTCATCACATCAAGTGGCTGTGCCGTGCTAACCGGATCGGCGATCGTTTCTATCCCCGACACACCGTCCAGCGACGTGGCCGACATCGCATCGAGTTCGGCTTGCGCAGAACTTGCGGCTTCGCGATCTTCCAAAACGTCAGATCGCATTTGTGCCAGTTTCTGCTGCACCAATTGCAAATCGGCGCGATCATTAATGCCTGCTTTCACACGTTCCGACATGACGTATTCAAATCGTTCCATCCGCGCCATACCGCTTTCATTCACAGCAGCACGGGCTTGCGCGCTTTGGACGGTCAGGTACAGATCAAGCGCCTGATAAACGCGATCATTGGTGTCCTGCGCCAGCGCCACGGCGGCGACTTCGACGTCGGCGCGGGCAAATTCACGTTCTGCGCGTTTGGCACCATTGTCGAATAAGGTCTGTTCAATCACCAGATTGGCCACGATAGACCCGAGCGAGTTCAGTGAAATCTGTGGGCCAAGTGTTGGCAGCCAGTTCAATTCGCGTGCTTGCGATCGCAACATGGCTGCGCGCAATTGCGCTTCGGCGGCGCGTGAATTTGCGGCTAAAACCGACGAAGCAACCTGTGTGTAAGGCCCGGTCGGCAAAACAGATCTGCGGTTCAGCAAGTCGTCAATCAGCGCGGACCGCTCACCGTTGGACAACTCACCCTCTAAGGCCGCACCGCCTTGCGGCGCGCCCGCAACAGCCGCGTCATTTGTTCGCAATAAATCGCTGGCGCGGGACACAATATCCTCGCCCATGCAGCCGTTCAAAACAACGATAGCAAAACCTGCTGCCAGCGATGTTTTGATGTGCCTTGCCTGTCCCAATCGTCTACCCCGGTTCGCTTTTCTGGTGCGGAGCGGGGGCCGGTTGATCCGGCCCTCCACCATTTTTGATCGCAATCCCTTCGATTAAGGGGATTAAGTCGCAACCCATTTTGGGCAAGGCTATTAAATCGTGACGTTAACGATGTCTTCTTCGATAAAGACCTGCGCGTCGTCACCCATTGTGTAGACATTGTAGTCTTTGCCACCAATCGACGTCTGTGTACCGGTATTCGCCGCGCCAATAAGGGTAACGCTGTCATCGACACCGCCGTGAACAATAAGATTGTTGTCCGCGTCCGACAGACCCTCAAGCGTGCTGAGGTCCAGCGTCAATTCACTGTCCTTGGCAAAGCCCAGATCAATCGCACCGATGTCAAAACCGCCCAGACCGCCCATGTCGACTGCGTTGGTGCCGGCTTCTTCCAGAACCACAAAGGTTGCGTTCGAATTGCCTGCGGTATCGGTTTCGTTGACGACCAGATGGGACCCGTTGGGCAGCGCTGATTCAAAGTTGTAAAACGTCTCATCCGTTGGCAATGCGAAACCGTCGTCCTGATCAGCCAACTGGTTGGTTGTACCCGCTGCCGTGATCTCGTTCACGGTGACATCATTATCCGTCGTTTCGGTGCGCAACGAACTGACGCCCTCGGGTGTGATCGTAACGGCGGCGATTTCGGGGGCGGCTGGGTCAACCGTATCAACGCGGAATGTGTCCGTGATGCTATCGGTGTTGCCATTGGCATCTGTGGCCAAAATCGTCACGTTGGCATCATAGTCGCCACCAGGAATTTCGGACGCTGCGAAATCAATGGACCAGTTGCCCGCCGCATCGACAGTTGCCGCGCGGCTAACGGTGCCATTGATGTGTTGGAACGTGACCATAACGGCCGATCCAGCCTCAACCGTGCCGCCAAGCGTCACTCCGTCTGAGGCTTCGGAATAGTTGACGATGTTGTCGCCTTCAACCGGATCCGTGGTTGTCAGTTCATTGACCAACGTATCCACTTCAATCGTGCGAGTTATCGGCTGCGACACGTTCCCATACTGATCTGTTGCCGTTGCAGTTACGGTCGTCGTGTATTCATCGTGCTGAATGGACGATGCGGGGAAATTCGCGCTCCATTGCCCATTGGCGCCAGCATTGACCGTCATGTCCTGACCGCCAAATTCGACCAAAACGGACGAGAAAGGTTCGACCTGACCGGAGAACACGACACCGTCTTGTGCTTCAGCAGCGTTGATGATGTCGTTGCCTTCAATCTGTTCGGACGAAAAGTTGAATGGCTCGACAATGGTGTCGATCTTCACACTGTCGCTGACTTCTTTGTAGTTGCCAACCGCGTCCGTGATGGAAGCCGTGATTTGCGCTGAATCAGTATCGGCTGGAACCATACTCACAGGGAAATTTGCCGACCACGTGCCGTCAGGCTGCGCCAGAACGTCCATGGACGACGACCCGAAACCAACCGTTACAATCAAACCTGCTGTCGCTGTGCCGTTGATGACAACACCGTCGCTGGCCTCATCAAAACTCACAACGTCGTCCAACTCGATGGGTTGTGTCGATAGCGCCAGCTCACCGGCTACGGTGTCGACTTGGACTGCTTCGCTCAGGGACGATGTGTTGCCCGCCGCGTCTGTTGCAGTCACAGTCACCGTCGTTGGATATTCACCACCCGGCAAAGTGCCCCCGGGATATGTGACAGTCCAAGCGCCCGTTGAAGACTCTACTGTGGCCTCCATGACAACGCCGTGCAGGTTAACGCTGACGGATGAACCGGCCTCAACCGTACCGGCCA
>JAGGNB010000111.1 GCA_017886375.1 Octadecabacter sp. | reverse complement strand
TGGGTGGCTGCCGGGCTTGGTATTATGTCTGCATGTGTTGTGCAAAAAACCATCCCGTCGGCCTGAAGTGGTCCAGTAAAACCGGACCGCGTGCTAAGATGAATCCAACATTGACGACAGGAAACACAAATGAACCAAGAGGCGCAAATTTTTGGAAAAAATAAAACCACGGCGGCGCTTTAGGCTTTTCGTGGAGACAGGACGGCGCAAGAGATTGCAGCCAAGCACAAAGTCCATCCTAAGCAGGTAATGACATGGAAAAGGCAGGCGATTGCTCACTGCCCGGCAGTCGTTGCTTGCAGCGAAGAGAGGGGGCCTGACGGGTGTGTTCTCTGACAAGGTCCGCAGAGCGGAAGTCAACGAGGCCGAAGTCAAAGAGCTTCATGCGAAGATCAGTAAACTTTCGGTCGAAAATGGTACGGGGGCTTACGCGGCCCCACTGGGCCCACGGTCCCCCTAGCTTTGTCACAAGGGCTGAAGACAGGTTATTTCGCCAAGGTAACTTGCCGTCGTCATGCACCGCATGTGGGGGACAACACCGAATTCCATCATGAGCTGTTGGAGGGTTCCGTATGAACCGAACACTACCTCAAACGATAATTGATGGGATCGTCCCTCTACCGGATGAGGTCTGTGCCCTCTCGGGCATGTAAACATGACTGTCAGGTAATAGATGACGCCGAAAACGGCAGCTGCGCCCCTCGAAGCGTGAGACCAAGCTGGGTGCTCCACAACCGATCCGGACCAAAAATGACTGCGAAGAGAAGCTTGACCAGAATGAGCGACAAAGATCCCCCGAAGCACGGGAAAGAACAGATGAAATAGACTTGACCCAAACGCCCGATTAGAGAAGCTGACGTTTGCTATTGCAGCTAATACAAACGCAGAATGCCCGAACTTCGGTTAGCAAATGCAGCAAGCGCTTTCTTTCACGCATCAGAATTCACCAAACCGGTCATTCAAAGCTACACAGCTGGACGGAGGTTAAGCCGACCAATCGTCACACGTTGGTTACACAGTTCACTTGCTCTGGTGCGTTTTCGCTACCGCACAGGACGAATGACCTACTGCTTTACCATGACGCAGAAATATATTGTGTCTCCATGAATTCGAGCATGCCTTCATGCCCACCTTCACGCCCTAAGCCTGACTGTTTGGTGCCGCCAAACGGTGCTGCGGGATCAGACACAAGGCCGCGGTTCAGTCCGACCATGCCGTAATCAAGCGCTTCGCAGACCTGTAGCGCGCGTTTCATGTTTTCAGAAAACACATAGGCCACCAGCCCGTATTCGGTGTCGTTGGCGCGCGCGATAACGTCTGCCTGATCGGTGAAGGTCTGGATTGCCGCCACAGGGCCGAAAATTTCGTCAGAGACGCAATTGGCGTTTTGTGGCACGTTGCTGAGGACCGTGGGCGGGTAGTAGAACCCGACGCCATCTGGGGCTTTGCCACCCAGTTCAACGGTTGCACCTTTCGCAACAGCGTCATCCACGAAGGCCGCGACCTGATCGCGGGTGTCGGCGTTGACTAGTGGGCCGACGTCCACGGACGGATCGGTGCCGTCGCCCATTTTCAGCGCGCCCATGGCGGCGGTGAACTTGGCGGTGAACTCCTCGGCTACTTCTTCATGGATGTAAAAGCGGTTGGCAGCCGTGCAGGCCTCCCCGAGATTGCGCATCTTGGCGAGCATTGCGCCCTCAACGGCGACATCCAGATCGGCGTCTTCAAACACGATCAATGGCGCGTTGCCGCCCAGTTCCATCGCCGGTTTCAGAACCTGATCGGCGGCAGAGCGCAACAATTTTCGTCCCACACCCGTGGAACCTGTAAAGCTGACCACGCGCACGCGCGGGTCGTGTAACATGTGATCGACCAGCGCCCCTGTTTTGCGCGAAGGCAATACGTTGACGAGGCCCTTTGGTACGCCTGCTTCTTCCAGAAGCGGCATGAGGGCGAGCATAGTCAGCGGTGTTTCAGATGCCGGTTTAATAATAACCGCACATCCGGCAGCCAAGGCAGGTGCGATCTTGCGCGTGCCCATGGCGGCGGGGTAGTTCCACGGCGTGATCAACACGGCAATCCCTGCGGGTTTGTGTTGTACGATGATGCGGGCACCGGATGCTGGGGCTTGGCTGATCATCCCGTCCGCACGAACGGCTTCCTCAGAAAACCAGCGAAAGAATTCAGCAGCATAGGTTGCTTCGCCCATAGCGTCGGCACGGGCTTTGCCGTTTTCCAAAGTGATCAGGTTTGCAAACTCCGGCAGCCGCGCTGTCATCAACTCCCATGCTTTGCGCAACACCTCAGATCGGTGGCGCGGTGTTTGCGCCGCCCAGAGCGCCATAGCAACTTCTGCCGCATCCAACGCAGCATCGGCGTCCGCAATATCGGCGGAGGCGACGGAGGCCAGTACCTTTTCGGTGGCGGGATTGATGACGTCAAAACGCTCGGTCTTCGTGACCCATGCGCCGTTGATATAAAGATCAGTATGTTCCATGTCGGTGTCCTAAACGAGGTGATGCAGCGGATCGGCAAGGCGCCGCGCGAGGCCGTTGACGAAGGCGATTGCCTGATCGTTGGCCAGATGGTCACTGCTGAATTCAAAGGTGAGTGCATAAGCGTCGCCGTCCATGCCGATGCTAAGCGTTGGCAGCGCAGTATCGCCGAGACGTAGCGATGTCAGGAAACTGTCGCTGAGATCATGCAGAACGAAAGTTGTGGCCTCGTCAGTCTCTTGGGCAGCCATGGACAGGCGCGTGAAATCAGGGTTTCGCACAAACGTATCGTCTGTTTCGGGACCGGATATTTGCACGACAATGGTGGCGGTTTCGGTTGCGGCGCGGAATGCACCTGCCGCGAAACTTGCGAACATCGCTGTTGGCGTGACGGTGATGGCACCGTCGCTATGCATCCAGTCAATAAAATCAAGCGAGCCCTGACGCTGACAACGCGCGGTTATTTGTTTGGTCGCGACCATGATCGTGGTTTGACCGGACGCGGTCTTGGCCGCGACGGGGGCGGGTAGGGTGCGCAAGGTTTCAAGGTCAGAAACGTGATAGGGCATTGTCGCGCCCGTCGCGGCGAGTTGGCCCAGATCAAGCCCTTCTTCGGCAGCCAGTCTGCGCGCTTTAGGTGAGGCAAGGATCTTGTCGCCTGTGGCCGTTGGCACAGGTGCCGAAGGGGGTGCCCAAGCAGCCTTTGGTTCCGGCTCGGCGGTGGGTTGTGCGACAGGCGCTGGGTCTGGGGCAGCCGCCACAGCATTGTCCGCCGTCGCGCTGATCACCGCGATGACCTGCCCGACAGGCACCTCGTCCCCGTCAGATGCGCTAACTTGGGTCAGAAAACCAGCCTCTTGCGCCTCGACTTCCATCACCGATTTGTCAGTCTCGACCTCGAACAACTGATCTCCCACGGCCACCGGATCGCCGGGCGCCTTGAGCCATTGCAGCAGCTTGCCGGTGTCTTGCGCCATCCCAAGGGCGGGCATGATGACATCAGCCATTAAACATCTCCCCGGCCATAAGCTTGCGCGCATTCGCTGCGACGCCTTCGGGAGTGGGCACGGTGATGTCTTCAAGCGCTGGCGAAAACGGGATCGGGACGTCCATCGCGCCCATTCGGATAACGGGACCATCGAGGTGGTAGAATGACTGTTCCATGATCCGCGCGGCGATTTCTGAGGTGACGCCAAAGCTTTGGTGGCCCTCATCGATGACAATGCAACGACTGGTCTTGCGCACGCTTTCGTTGATCGTGTCCATGTCCAGCGGCACAATGGTGCGCGGGTCAATGACCTCGGCGCTGATGCCTTCAGCAGCCAGAATTTCCGCAGCTTTTTCAGCCACCTGCACCATCGATGACGTGCCAACGAGGGTGATATCTGAGCCCGCGCGTTTGACGTTCGCAACGCCGAACGGGATCAAATATTCCTCCTCAGGCACCTCGGCTTTGTCCTGGTACATTAGCTTGTCTTCGAAGATTACGACTGGGTTGTTGTCGCGGATCGCGGTTTTCAACAGGCCTTTGGCCTCATATGCCGACGACGGCATTGCAACTTTTAGGCCGGGAATATGGGCGACCAGCGCGTGCAGCGATTGCGAGTGCTGCGCGCCAGAACGCCGTGTCGCGCCAAGGTTTGTGCGCAACACGAGCGGAGCCGTCAATTTACCGCCCGACATATAGTGGGTTTTGGCCGCCTGATTGCACAACTGATCCATGATCAAAAAGATGAAATCGCCGAACATTAAATCCACAATGGGGCGCGTTCCGGTCATCGCCGCACCCACGGCAAGGCCCATGAAACCGGGTTCACCGATGGGTGTATCCACAACGCGTCCGGTGCCGAATTCTTCGACCAAGCCGGATAGAATTTTGAACGGCGTGCCAGCCTCTGCCACGTCTTCACCGATGATAAACGTCGTCGGATCGCGCCGCATTTCTTCTGCCAAGGCTTCGTTAACGGCTTGGGATAAGGTGATTTCTCTCATAGTCTTTTTCTCCTCAAGCCACGAAAACGTGCTGGTCGACTTCAGATATGTCCGGGTATTTTGCAGCGAGCGCGTATTCGACTGCGGCGGCGGCATCGGCCGAAATCTCCGCCGTAATCGCCGCGAGATCAGCGTCGCTCGCGATGCCTTCTTTGGTCAACCAAGTGGCAAACTTTGTGATCGGGTCACGTTCGGTTTTCCACAGTTTTTCTTCGTCTTTAGAACGATAATATTCGCGATTAATGTCGCCAACATGGTGGCCATGATAGCGATATGTCATCAATTCAATAAAGAACGGGCCTTCGCCTTTGCGGGACCGCGCGACCAGCTTTTCTGTCAGTTCATTCACAGCAAGGACATCCTGCCCATCGACCGTGAAAGCCTCGATACCAAAAGCCTCTGCACGGGCTGTGATCGACCCTGCCGCGATTTCCGCGGTCTTGGTGTATTCTGAGTAGCCATTGTTTTCGCAGGCATAAATAACGGGCAGGTTCCAAAGCGCGGCCATATTCATGACCTCGTACAAAATCCCTTGCGCCGTCGCGCCATCACCAAAGAAACACACGGTAACGTCGTCTTTGCCGAGCATTTTTGCCGTGAACGCTGAGCCAGTGGCGATGCCCATGGACCCGCCGACAATCGCGTTGGCCCCAAGGTTGCCGTTGGACTGATCGGCGATGTGCATCGATCCGCCTTTGCCGCGACAATAGCCTTCTTCTTTGCCCAACAACTCGCAGAACATCTCTTTGAAGTTCGCGCCTTTGGCGACACAGTGTCCGTGGCCACGGTGCGTCGACGTAATTTTATCGGTTTTTTTCAGGGCTTCGCAGATGCCAACGGCAACAGCTTCTTGGCCCGAATACATATGCGTCAAGCCGGGCATCTTCGCGGACAGATAAAGTTGGTTGGCGTTATCCTCAAACGTGCGAATTCTGACCATCTGGCTGTACATCCGCAGGTATTCTTCGGTGTTGGTTTTGGCATCACTCATGGGGGTATCCAAAAATTCGCCCGTTCCAGCTCGGTGCTGAAACGGGCAGGTAAGGGAAGTTAGTAACGGTTTGCGATGGGCAGTTCAGCGGCGGGGAACAGGCTGATAACCTCGCAACCGGTGTCGGTCACCACCACCTCTTCTTCGATCCGCGCGGCCGAATATCCGTCAGATGCAGGGCAATAGGTTTCCAGTGCGAAGACCATACCTGTCTTGATTTCCATCGGGTTTTCAAAACTGACTGCGCGGCTGATGATGGGGCGTTCGTGCAGCGCAAGGCCGAGGCCATGGCCGAACTGTAAGCCGAACGCGGACAACTCATCCGGGAAGCCAAGCGATTGCGCCGTCGGCCAGACCGCCGCCACCTTATCCGTGGTCACACCTGGTTTGATCATAGCGATTGAGGCATCGAGCCAAGCGCGCGCCTTTTCATACGCGTCACGCTGACTTGGCGTGGACATTCCGATGTTGAAAGTGCGGTAATAGCAGGTTCTATAACCTTGATATGATTGTAAAATATCAAAGAACGCCTGATCTCCGGGCCGGAAGTACCGATCGGTAAAATTGTGCGGATGCGGGTTGCATCGTTCACCGGAAACAGCGTTGATTGCCTCAACGTCGTCGGACCCCATTTCATAAAGCATTTTGTTGGACATGGCGACGATATCGTTCTCGCGGATGCCCGGTTTCAGCTCTTCGTAGATCATGTGGTAAACGCCATCGACCATGCTGGCGGCTTGCGTCAACAGCTGGATTTCGTCCCAGTTCTTAATCTCGCGGGCGGCCAACATGGTTTGCTGTCCGTCCACAACATTCAAGCCAGCCTCTTGCAGGGCGTGGAACATCGCGGTTTCGGCGTAATCCACACCAACCGGCATGCCCTTCATGCCCGCGTCTTCGATCAAGCCTGCAATCTCTTCGGCGTATTTTTTCATCAGGCCAAAGCTGGGCGGGATCGTTCCTCGCATGCCGACAACACCTGCACGACAGTGGTCTGGAACCAGCCAATCAGAATGTTTCTTGTGGTGCATTGCAGCAGACCCAAAGTCCCAAACATAGGGCGCGTCATCACCTGTCAGCAGACAGAAGCGGCACATCTTGTCGCGTTCCCATTCGCCGATCTTGGTGGCGGACACATAGCGGATGTTGTTCACATCAAACAGCAGCAGCGTGCCGCAGTCGGAATCCTTGAGCGCCTGACGCGTGCGGCCCAAACGGTAGCGGCGCAGACGGTCGTGATCTACCCGTTTTTCAAAATCTACGGAGGAGTGCCCCCACGCAGGTATTTTTCCCTCCCATTGCCAGTTCGGTTCGATATCTTGCGGGGTAAGCAAGTTGGGCATGAGGGCATTTGATGGACGATCAGACATTGGGGTCTCCTTCAGGTGGCGTATGCCACCACTTTAAATTCTATAAATGAGATTTGACGGGCTACTGGATGCACCAGCCACCATCGATATGGATCATTTGACCCGTCATGTAGTCGCTGTCGTCAGAGGCAAGATAGGACGCGGTGCCGACGATATCTTTGGGGTAGGACACGCGCTTTATCTGCAATTCATCGCGCACGATATCCTCGTAGGCTTGACCCTCTTTTTGCTTGAACCCAATATCGACGAGGTCTTTGTCCAGCTGTTCCCACAGCGGGGTCACAACCACGCCGGGGGCATAGCCGTTTACGGTGATGTTGTGTTCGGACAGACCGAGCGCACCACAATGGGTCAGTGCGAGGACGCCGTATTTTGACGTGCAGTATACGGTGACATCCAAAAGCGGCTTGCGTGACGCGATTGAACCGACGTTGATCAATTTATAAGGATGATCCTCCATCGGACCTTGGGCGATCATCTGGCGGGCCGTTTCC